>JAFAXJ010000118.1 GCA_019241095.1 Verrucomicrobiota bacterium
ACCAGCACAGGCTGTTGATCTTTACAGCAAGCAGTGTTCGTTGAATGTCAATGCCAAGGACTTGGCGGTCATGGGTGCAACGCTTGCGGATGGAGGAGTAAATCCAATCACCAAGGAGATTGTGATAAGCCCCGACGTTTGCCATTATGCGTTGGCGGTCATGACCATAGCCGGCTTATATGAAACGTCCGGCGATTGGCTATTCGACATCGGCCTGCCAGGGAAAAGCGGTATCAGTGGAGGCATTGTGACGGTCTCTCCGGGAAAAGGGGGGCTAGGAACTTTTGCCCCGCCGCTGGACGGTGCTGGCAATAGCGTCAAAGGACAACTTGTGGCGAAGTTCCTTTCTCACCAGTTGGGGATGGATTTGTTTGTCTCACAACCAGAAGTCTGACTCCTCTACTAGAGGCTTTACAGCTCTGCTTTCGGATACGCAGGTGAATAAAGTCATTGCGCTGTTCCCACGTGGTTACCACCTTGGAAAATGGAGCGTTTGCGCCGAGGCGCGCTCCTTGTTGTCCGTCATTCTAATCTTTTTGTTGCTGCTTTGGCATGTCCGCGTGGGAAACGCGCAGTCCGCTAAAAATGCTCAGGCTTCTGCACTTGAACTCAGCGTTCAGTCCGGTCCATCGGTTCAACAAATCGAATCGTCCAACTTCGATGCAGACTTTTCGCCAGGT
The DNA here is from genome assembly GCA_019241095.1 of Verrucomicrobiota bacterium. Lineage (GTDB taxonomy): Bacteria > Verrucomicrobiota > Verrucomicrobiia > Chthoniobacterales > JAFAMB01 > JAFAXJ01. The sequence goes on from JAFAXJ010000118.1 coordinate 681, forward strand.
GAGAGGACGACAAATGCGCCTGCCAGACTAGATGAAATACATGCTCCGCATCAGGGTTTTTTAAGTTCTACAGGAATTGATTGGCCTTCCAACCTTCTGGCAAAGCCTTTGACCGAAATGTTTGAGAAGACAGGACTCCGACTCGGTGCTGCTAATACCGTTCTTTTCGTGCAGCCTTTCGGAGGTCAGAGTTCTAAGTACGGTGCGGCATTTGACATCGACATCCTTTCGTCTTGGACGCTCATCGGGCGAGGAACCGAGGATACAGGGCGACTTGTTGTCACTGGCGAATACCGTGAAAAGATTGGGGATCAGCCGCCATCGGTTCTAGGCAGGCAGATTGGCACCCTTGTCGCTCCCACAAACGCCTTCAATGATCGCAAATGGGTGGTGCGAGACTTCTATTGGATTCAGAGGCTTTTCGATGCTCCGGTGCGTATTCTCGTCGGTCGCGGCGATCCATCCGACTATGTCGGCGCTATCTGGCTTGGAAATGTAAACAACTCCTTTATCAACCGAAGCTTCTCGTCGAATCCCGCCGTCGCATTCCCCGGCCATGGGCCGATCTTTGGGGCCTCGGTGCGCCCAACCGACACGTTTTATATTACGCTGGGAGCAAGCAACGCTTATAGTCTGACTACCACGGCACAAATTAGCTCTCTGTTTGATCAATGGGATCTTTTCGAATTCGGTGAAATTGGCTATACGCCGACCTTCGAAGGTTTAGGGGAGGGGCGATACTCCTTTGGACTCTGGCATATCGATTCACGTGATAAGGTTGGATTGCCTGAGGATGACGGGTTGACGGTCATTCTCAACCAAAACCTGGGCAATAAGCTGCAAAGCTTCGCTCGCTATGCCTACTCCGATGGAACCCTGACTAATCTGCGTCAAATGGCACAAGCTGGGTTGGGATTGAATGGTGTGCTCGGAAGAAAAGATGATCTGACGGGAGTCGCTTTTTCCGTTAACATCCCGCGAAGCAGCACTTCTCGGACTGAGGCCGTTTTTGAGGTATTTCATCGTTTTCAGGTCAGCACGCACAACCAGGTCTCGCTCGGGTTTCAGTTTATTGCTCATCCAGGTAATGCGACGAATAATGATGCTACAGGCATTTTTTACGCCCGATGGCGTACCTCATTTTGAGTGCTTATGCTTTGCAAAAATTCGAACGCCCGCCAACCGTCAACCGGGGGCCCAATCATGACAGAGCGAATAGCTCTCCAGCCATACCCGCCAATGCAACCGCATAGACCACGGTCGGTATAAAGGTTTTTTTCAAGATCTCCCCCTCTTGATTTTTCAGCCCTAAAACCGCGCACACGGCGACAATGTTGTGAATAGCAATCATGTTTCCCAGCGCAGCTCCGACCGTCTGCAGGGCCAGCATAGCCGTTTGAGATACCCCGAGATCTTTTGCGATCTCAAGCTGGATTGGTCCGAAGGTCAGGTTCGAGATAGTATTGGAACCCGAGAAGAAACTGCCAAGAGCGCCCAAAAATCCTGCAAAATAAATCCACAAATCACCAGTACTGTTTGCTAGCGCATCACCAAGAATCCGAGTTGATGCTCGCTGGCCATCTATCGTAAGAAGTTGCACAAAGATCAGGGCGCCGAACAAGGCGATCACTGGGTTTTTCAAGCGGACCAAGGTCTCTTTCGCGACCTCGCCGAAAACAGCAGGCCGGCAACGAAAAAGAGCGAGAGCGAGCGCTGCGGCAACTAGAAATGGCAGGATGGACGGGACGTAAAGAAGCGCGTGCGACCAATGGAGATCTTCTCCAAGGATTTTCCTCAGTTGAAAGACAAGAGACGGACTGATAGAAAACACCCCGACCGGTCCGAGCGAAACCGAAAACGAATTGGCCTCCGACGTGAGTAGCTGTCGCAAGCCGAAGAATCGGATTCGGGTCACGAGCAGAATACCGACTGTCGCAATCAGCGGAGCTAGAGCGCGGAAAACATCACCGCTGCTCAGAGGATCGGCAATTTTCGGCTTCGCTGTCCATGCACTGTGCCCAGTAGGCGAGCTCTCTTTGGTTAATCCAATGCCGCCTTTGGCCATGAAAATGGTTAAAAGCAGGCCAACCGAGCCGCCCACTACGGACGGAAATTCATAATTCAGGCCCGCGACCGCTGCCATCGGCAAAACACTTGCCAAGATCGAAAGCTCAACGAAAAGCAGGTTTCGACGGATCACTTGCCAATGGAGCACGAAAAGCAATCCGATCACTGGAATAAAGAGCGCCGCGAAGGCATGCATCAGAGCGGCCTTGAACCCAATCGCCAGCAACTGGGACTCGGGCACACCCAAGCTTCCGAGACCAAACCAGGTCGGAGTTCCAACGGCTCCGAACGAAGTCGGAACCGCGTTCATCACGATGCAGAGAACAGCTACTCGTATCGGGGCAAAACCCAATCCGACAAGGATTGGAGCCGCCAAGGCCGCCGGCGTTCCAAATCCGCTTGCACCCTCGATCAAAAAGACAAATGACCAGCCTACGATCATCAGTTGCGCAACCGGATTGCTTGAAATGCC
>JAFAXJ010000299.1 GCA_019241095.1 Verrucomicrobiota bacterium
TCGGGATTTGGCTCATCCCGCTCTTTATTGCTATCATCATTTTTCATGGTTGGGCCACGATGGTTGATTACGTCGGGCATGTGGATGCGACAGAAGCGATCTTTGTCGTCGTTATTATGGCAATGGCCAGTTCCAAACCAATTTTGGAATTAGCTGAACATCTTATTGGAAGGCTCGCTAAACTTGGGGGCAACTCCGGACTGGCTTGGTGGATAAGCATTCTAACGCTCGGACCCCTTCTTGGCTCCTTCATCACGGAACCTGCCGCCATGACGATTTCGGCCCTGATGTTGCGGCACCGATTTTATTCTTTGAAGCCTTCGAGTCGGCTGAAGTACGCAACCTTAGCTCTGCTTTTTGTTAACGTCTCGGTGGGCGGCACACTCACTCACTTCGCTGCGCCTCCTGTAATCATGGTTTCAACCGCCTGGAATTGGGGTTTTCACCACATGTTTTTCAATTTTGGGTGGAAGGCGATTTTGGGAATCGTGGTTGCTAATGCGGTTTACATTGCTGCTTTTTGGAAAGAATTCCGAATGCTTGCTGGAACGAGAACAGAAAAAATGAAAGTGGATCGTCCTGTGCCGGCGGTTGTGACTTTGATCAACTTGCTTTTCTTGGTATGGACCGTTGCTAATGCGCACTATTCGGTGCTGTTGATCCTAGGCTTTCTCTTTTTTCTGGCGTTCGTGGATGCGACACGAAGAAACCAGCATAATATTGCGTTACGACCGCCTTTACTTGTTGGATTTTTCCTCGCCTCACTGGTCATTCATGGCGGCGGTCAGCGATGGTGGATTGCGCCTGTTCTAGGCAGCCTGACGCAAGCGCCCCTGATGATAGGCTCGGTTTTTCTGACGGCTTTCAACGATAATGCCGCGATAACCTATCTGGCCTCCCTGGTGCCTGCATTCACCGATCCTCTGAAGTATGCGGTCGTAGCCGGTGCTGTTACCGGTGGAGGATTAACTGTTATCGCGAATGCGCCCAATCCCGCCGGCCAGTCGATTTTAGCGTCACGATTCGGAGACGAAGGAATCAGTCCTCTCAAACTTTTTGTTGCCGCAATAGTCCCTACAATCATCCTGGGATTGGCATTTATGTTGTTACCTTAGCTGCGGTGTTTGATTAACCACCCACCATAAGCCGGACGATCTCGTCTGGTGTAGTTGCGGAAATGTTGCGTTCTCCGGCCTTGATCCCACGACGAAGAACGATTATCCGGTCGCTCACTGCGAAAATATCGCCAAGGTTATGCGAAATGAAAATCACGCCGACACCACTCTGTTTAAGACTCCGGATCAGCGCGACTACTTTTCTCTGCTCAGGGACACCGAGGGCTGCAGTCGGCTCGTCCATAATCAGCACTTGAGCTTTCCAATGAATCGCTCTTCCGATCGCGACTGCTTGCCGCTGTCCGCCTGACAAAGAACGCAGCGGGCGATCGAGCCGGGTGAGCTGTATATCGAGGACCTTAAGAGTCTGAGCAGCTTCCCGCCGCATCTTTTGTCGATCGATCACCGGAACGCCAAACACATTACGCATCGGTTCGCGACCAAGAAAGACATTGGCCCCGACATCCAGGTTATCGGCCAGCGCTAGATCCTGGTAAATGGTTTCTATGCCGCAATCGCGCGCCTGTTGCGGGTTATCAAAGCTGACCTCCTTGCCACCGTAGTGTATGGAACCTTCATCTGGCCGATGAACGCCGGAGATTGTCTTTATAAGCGTTGATTTGCCAGCCCCGTTATCACCTGCCAGAGCGAGTACCTCACCCGGTAACAGCTGCATCGAGACCTTTTCAAGGGCATGCACCCCGCCGAAACGTTTGGAAACCTCGCGGACTTCCAGTATCGGCTCACTCTTCATTCACCCTTTCGCCTCCAAGACGCCGTTGACTCTGGTCCACTAACACGGAAATTACGATGACCACGCCAACGGCAACGAATTGCCAGAATGGCTCTACATTCACGAAAACTAATCCATATTGGATTACAGCAATGATAAGCGCTCCTATCACGGTTCCTACTATCGTGCCCGACCCGCCGAACAGGCTAGCTCCGCCGATGACTACCGCTGCGATGCTATCCAAAAGCAGCGGCTCGCCAGCTTGAGCAGCGCCTGCAGAGAAACGAGCTGTATAAAGAATCCCGCCAACGGCAGCACAGAGGGAAGACAAGATGTAGATTGCAATGGTATTGCGCGGCACGTTAATTCCAGCCCGCACAGCTGCTTGCCGGTTGCCACCAATAGCGTAAACATGTTGACCAAATTTCTGCTGTGTCAGGAAATACTGCATCAGCACAACCAGTAGAATCGTTACCAAGACCACGACTGGAAACCCCAAAATGGTTCCGTTGCCAAGGAAATTGAGAAACCCGTTCGTTACCGGTACCGTCGTACCTCCAGCAAGCAGATAAGCGGTGCCGCGAGCAACGCCATACATTCCGAGCGTGCCGATAAAGGGGGGAACTCGTAAGAGCGCAATCAGGAGCCCATTAATTAGTCCCGGAATAAAGGAAAAGGCTATGGCGAGGAGACAACCAACAATGAAGCTGCCACCCTCGCCAAGACTCGGAGCTGTACGGTTGATTACCTGCGAAACAATGACCGCCGCGAATCCCATCGTAAAGCCCACTGAAAGGTCAATCCCGCCTGAAATGACGACAAAGGTCTGGCCTAATGCGA
>JAFAXJ010000356.1 GCA_019241095.1 Verrucomicrobiota bacterium
CATTCCAAGATCTCCGCGCACAAAGCGTCGTACATCATCGCGGAACATACCGTTCCACTGGTGCCAGAACATGCCTGGGAAACTTGTTCCAAGTTGATAAGCGCCTCCTGCATCCCAAGGTTCAGCGATCAGACGGACTTGGCTTAACACGGGATCCGTCCTGATCGCAGAAAGTAGAGGGGGGTCATCCCAATCGATGGAGCCATCTTCTGCGCGCGTGAGAATCGAGGCAAGATCGAACCGGAATCCGTCGACATGCATTTCAGTGACCCAGTATCGCAGGCTGTCGAGGATCAGGTTCCGGATAAAAGGATCGGTGCAGTTGAGCGTGTTACCTGTGCCCGAATAGTTCGCATAGGGGTTGGTGGGATCGCCAGTAAGAAGGTAAAAGCTGGCGTTATCGATCCCTTTAAATGAATAATTAGGACCGATATGCCCTGCTTCTGCCGTGTGATTATATACTACATCAAGAACTACCTCGATATCAGCCTCGTGTAATGCCTTTACCATTTCCTTGAACTCCTTCAGTGCATTCGCAGGGTCAGCCGCGTATGCCTGATGTGGCGCAAAGAAGTTCAAGGTCATGTAGCCCCAATAATTATCTTCCTGAGGGTCGAACTGATGAACCGGCATGAGTTCAACTATTGTGATTCCCAAGTCTTTCAGGTAAGGAATCTTTTGGATCAGTCCTTTGAAAGTGCCTCTTAGTCGATCATCCAGGCCGCTGGTCGGGCTCGCTGTAAAACCTTTGATGTGCAATTCATAGATGATAGCGTCAGAATAATGACGAGGCCTTCTGTCATTTCGCCAATTAAAATCCGCATCCGATTTCCGGAATATGCCGAGCGGCGCCTGACCCGCATTAGAGCCGGGATGCATAGCAGCAAGCCGACTGAAGGTAGGAGGAAAGAAGACATGCTTTGAATAGGGATCCAGGAGGATCTTTTCAGAATCGAACGCGTGCAATGCATTACTCTGGCCTGCATTTGGGCCGTTCACTCGATAACCATAGTAATAGCTTCCTGCTAAGCGTTCTTCTTTGATACGACAGTGCCAGACCCGCTTCGTTTTATTGATAAAGGGGTCCAGCCAGAACTCCATGGAGGGGGTGACATAATCGTCTTTGCCGAAAAGCAGAAGCGTTACTTCGGAAGCATTTAGAGAATAGAGAGCAAAATTATAAGCTCGTTCTTCAGGAATGTAAGTGACTCCCAACGGCACAGGCGCTCCTTCAATGGAGGGCCAATTGACATTGCGAGTTTTTTCCATATCCTGCAAATCCTAACTATTGTGATTGCGAAGACTTAGTGTTGTGACCTGTTTTTCCGACCGCTTCTTTATTCCCAAGAGTGGAAATTGCGAAAGCATATTCGGTAGCGGCATCTCTGAGTTGTTCATATCTTCCGCTCAGGCCACCATGGCCTGCGCCCATTTCCGTTTTCAAAAGAAGAATGCGATTCTGGTGTTTTAACGTTCGCTGTTTAGCGACCCACTTGGCCGGTTCCCAATAGCTTACGCGCGTATCGTTCAGGCCCGCAGTAACAAACAGGTTAGGATAATGCACATCATGAACTTGGTCGTAGGGCGAATAAGAGGCCATATATTCGTAATAGTCAGGTCTCTCAGGGTTACCCCATTCATCGTATTCAGTGATTGTTAGAGGAAGGGTAGGATCAGACATTGTATTCAATAGGTCCACAAAAGGGACGTCGGCTATAACCGTCGTATACAGTTCCGGACGCATATTCATTACCGCGCCCATCAGCAACCCCCCGGCGCTTGCGCCGGCAATCACGATCTGTTTTGGGGAGCAGTACTTCTCGTCAACCAAGTATTCGGTGCACCGAATAAAGTCGTAAAATGAATTCTTTTTTTTCAGAAGTTTGCCATCTTCGTACCAGGCTCTCCCGAGTTCTCCACCGCCACGAATGTGAGCGATTGCAAACACAAAACCGCGATTAACCAAGCTAATTCGGTCAGGATCGAAATCCGCGTCAGTAGGAACGCCGTAGGCGCCATATCCGGTTAGCCAGAGTGGCGCCGTTCCATCCCGTTTTGTACCCTTACGATAGAAAATCGAGATTGGAACTTTCACTCCGTCATTTGACTTCGCAAAAACACGTTCCGCCACGTAGTCCGTTTTGGAGTATCCGCCTAACACAGGCATTTCCTTGAGAACTGACCGTGTTCCGGTAGACATATCATAGTCAATGACGGAATCCGGTGTGATAAAGGAACTGTAACTTAACCGCACCAACGTGGTATTGAACTCGTGATTCGAACCTAACGAGACATCGTAGGCAGGTTCGTCGAAGCTGATATTTTGCGTTTGGCCGGTATCGAATTTGAAGATCTGTATTGCCGGAAGGCCATTTTTACGTTCAGAGACTACAAGGTAATCTTTAAACGCGTTAACCTCATCAATCTTAATTTCTGGATCATAGGGTAGGAATTCTTTCCAATTTTCTTTGCCTGGGGCGGATACGGGAGCTTGAACTATTTTGAAATTTTTTGCTTCTTCGTTTGTGGTAATAAGAAAGCGGTCGTCATGGTGCTCAACAGAGTATAACAA
>JAFAXJ010000403.1 GCA_019241095.1 Verrucomicrobiota bacterium
CCTATCGGTAAATTATGTCCGCGCAAAAATTCCGAGGCTGACATTTTACGTTTCCCCTCTATCTGCACATCTAACAGCAGCAGACTTCCTTCCCCGCACCCGATCACAAGACCGCGCCCCAAGATATTCTCCACAACACCCGACGTGCCTCTTACCCTGTGCAAAGGAATTGCACGATGAATTTTAAAAATGCGATCTCGTCCATCAGCATCCTCGAGAGTCGTAAAGGCGCCTGGCCAGGGATTCATCGCCCTGATTAGACGATCCAGTTCCCAACAGGACTGAGCCCAGTTAATCCTGCCCGATTCACGGTCGAGTTTCGAGGAATACGTCGCAAGCGACTCTTCCTGCGGCATGGGTTGAGGTTTGCCATCCAACAATAAAGATATAGCCGGCGCCAGCGCCTTTGGAGCTAGTTCCGCAAGTCTGTCGTGCAGCTGCCCCGCTGTTTCCCGCCGCCTTATCGGTATGCTCTGACTCAGAAGTATGTCGCCCGTGTCCAATCCCTCAGACATAAACATCACTGTGATCCCGGTATACTGATCGCCCGCAAGAATGGATGCTTGAATTGGCGCAGCGCCTCGATGGGACGGTAGCAAGGATGCATGCAGATTGATACAGGCGCGAGTTGGCAACTCAAGGACAGCTCGTGGCAGAATCTGCCCATATGCCATAACAACGATCAGATCGGGATGTAATTTGTTGAGCAGCTCCAGAGCTTCCGTTTTGCGAATTCTCGCTGGTTGCAACACCGGAATTCCCTCACTGATTGCAAACAGCTTTGGCGGTGGCGCCGTGAGCCTTTGAGAACGACCGACCGGTTTATCGGGCTGCGTCACAACGCCCACCAATTGCAACCGTGGCGAGCGGGCAAGCCAGCGAAGGGCGGGCAACCCGATTTCTCCACTTCCCATGAAGAGAGTTCGTGCTCGCTTCGCAGTAGAAAAGTTAGCTGAAGTTGCCGTCACAGTTAGCGCATGCCGTCATTCGGATCAACGCTAACCAAGCTGCTCTACAGGTGCTTGTTTGTAGTAGCGCCGCCTGATTCAATAATTGCGTTCACAATGTAATGCAGAACGCCCACGGGCGATTGCGAAGCGTCGATCTGAACAACTCTTCCATTGTAGAAGTCTAAGACCGGGCGAGTTTCGCGATCATAAGTGTCCAGGCGCTCATTAATGACACTCTCATTTGCATCATCGAGTCGATTGTCTTTGATGGCGCGCTTGCGAAGACGACGAACCAGTTCCGGCCGATCGGTCCCGACAAACTGAAACACCCTCTTAACATCAATGAGGTGCTCCATGAGTCGCGCCTGGTTCAGGTTTCGAGGGATACCGTCTAACACGAGGTGGTCAATATCTGGTTTGAAGAGACCAGCGCCTACTTGGGCATCAATTTTTGTTCGCCAGAGCTCAATCGTAAGATCATCCGGTACCAACATCCCTTTACTGGAATATTCGATAAACCTCTGTCCCAATGGAGTACGCGTATCGAGTGACCGAAATGCCTCTCCGCAAGCAAAATGGAAAAAGCGCGGAACATTTCCGAGGACTTTGCCTTGGGTGCCCTTACCGCTCCCAGGCGGACCAGTGAGGAGATAGCTGGAATACCGGATCATGACATTGCAATTTCGTGAACCGGGCAGCTTTAAGAGGAATGATGTCGTTTGCAAGAGCAAAGTGAATCGAATACGCCATGCAATCTTTTGTCCCTCTCAAGAACGGCATCAAGCCCCAATGACTTTGCTGTGCAATCGCAGAACAAAGTGGTAGGTCAGAGCTAATCATATCTATTTGCGGGGAAATGAGCATTGAGTGCAGTTCGGGTTCTCGCAGAGCTTAAAAAAAGACCTCCCGCTGTTCGGCCAGTATCGCAAGTTACATCCACAATGCCGCAAAAGGAAAAATGCGTTACCAATTCGTTCCACCTTGTGTTTCGTGCAAAGTTACGTTTAGCTAGTCGGGTGTTTAGCTTGACGGTTCTGGGCAGCGGTAGCAGTGGTAATTCTGCGCTGATTGCCACAGATAATTGCCGGATCCTTGTCGATATTGGTTTTAGCTCTCGCCAGATCTGTCAGCGCTTGCAAGCGGTTGATGTTAATCCAGAGATTATCGATGCTGTCCTTCTAACGCACGAACATGGCGATCACGTGTGCGGGTTAGAGGTTTTCTGCCGGAAATATCAGATCCCGATTTACTGCAATTCTGGCACGGCCGAAGCTCTTCGTAATAACTGGCTAACTGACTATCCGCATTGGCATTTTTTCGGAACTGGTTCGGCTTTCATACTTAAGGATATTGAGGTTAGGAGTTTTTATGTTCCACACGATGCCATTGACCCGGTCTCATTTACTTTTCTGAGTAATGAAGGATCGATTGGGTTCATTACTGATTTAGGTTATGCTCCGAAGTTAGCTCTAGAACGAATTCGCGATGTCCATACGCTGGTCATTGAAACCAACCATAACGAGAAATTGTTGCAAGATTCTCAGAGACCATGGTCGGTGAAACAGCGAATTCTATCCAGGCACGGGCATCTATCCAATGAAGCTGCCGCTCGTTCAGTAGCGGCAATCGGAGGAGATCAGCTTCGTCGCGTGATCTTAGGACACCTTAGTCGCGACTGTAATCGTCCCGACGTAGCTCTTGAAGCAATGTATAGTATCGGTCGAACCGGGATCGATTTTTATTGTGCTGAGCAAGACAAGGTCAGCCCGGTGTTTGCAATCAAACCTTGTTTACTGATGAAAGAACAGGTAGAACCAGTTTGCGAGAACGGCCACTGCCACCAGTATAGCCAGAGCTCTTTTGAATTCTTGGGCTGGAATTTTGTTTAGACGGATTCGAGGCAACCGGAGAGCTAGCACAGATCCTGAATACAGATCGATTACCAACGTTACTAAATAACTGGCAAAGAAAAAGGGGTTGTTAAAGAAGCTAGTTTGTAGATCGCCGCGCAAAAGTGCTAACGCACAGCGCGTTGCTCCACAAGCTGGACAAGGACAGCCAACATATTTTCGCAACCAACATTTTGGCCAGGGCAAACCGCATCGGAGCCAGGCTAAACTACACAGTGCGGTGGCAATTGTGATAATTAGAAAGTGGAACTCGAAATCGAGCTCACCTGGCGCTAAGGGTCGAAGTACGATTTTTTCTCCGGAAAAGTGAGCGCTTGGTCGAAACACATATTTCGTTATCTCGATTTTTGAGCTCACGTTTCCGCTCCTTGTGCATGCATGTGTGAGAGTACTAACGCAAGCGCTGCTGCCGAGATCCCGAGAATCAAGAGCGTACAAATGAAACCCGGTAAAAGCAAAGCCATGGCCGCTTTCCAGGTTTCCGTTCGATGAGCTTTCGCTAAACCTACGATGCTAACAAGCAACGACCAGACAATCGCTACCAACCCGCCAATACACGGTATCAATGTAAAGATGAGTGCGCTAGTGGCATAGCAAAGGACGCGATAGGTAGTCTGGTAAGACCGGGCAGCACTCCCGAGAAGAGTTAAACAAAACTGGATGATAGCAGCCCAAACAAAAGAAAATCCTAACGTCAGAGGAATCCCAAGAAGTAATGAAGCCGCTAAGCGAAAAGAAGTATGAACCATGCCAAAGTTCCCGAACTCGATTGCGTTGGAACGATGTGCAGTTTGAAAAGCGAACGAGATGCCTGTCCAGGCGAACTGATTGATTATAGCGGAGAAAAAATACAGAAGCAGCATTACAAGCTGAAAGGTACATGGCGAGGCAAAGCCTCCGATAGTTTTCAGACGCGAAAAAGTCGGTCCCGGGCTAAATAACACCTCGCGCCAAGTCTCAAAGAGAGCGCGTCCAAAGCCTAACTCTCTGCGCCGTTCCCATGCTGGGCAATCCTGGGCCGTAGCCTCAGTCGAAGTTAACGCCAGCGATTGAGAGTCGTCCGGTCCCGCACCTGCGGGAACCACAGGTGCCGGCGTACTAGAAGGCATGGCTAGCGTAGGGAAGTTCGCGAGCGGTTCCCACTGGCCCATCCCTTGTTGCCAGCCCAGATCGGTTGGAAGGAATCGGCCGGTGTCCAAGCCCCGTTGTACTTCCTCTATGGAGAATGTTCCCAGATTCTGACCGGCACGATTAATATAAATCATAGGGCATTGTCATCGGTTTCCTGTTCACAATTGCAAGTTCCGCCCTGTGGGGGGGAGAATCCGAATCTATATTGGGGTCAGCTAACACGGTTTGTTTGGGAACTTATTGTCCCGTGCCATCGGCGCTAGTCGATTCTAGAGTATGCGATTTTTTGGAGCTTACGCAGGCTTGATTGAATGTCTTGCTGGTTGCGACAAGAAACAATTTAAGCGGCGAAGCCGCACTTCAGAGTAAAGCCAGGGGTCAGCGCAGCCCAGGAGCGCGATCCACGCAAGCAATTAGGGCTGAAAATGCGTGAGATTGGAACTCGGGCTCCAGCTCGGTTCAGGAGCAATCAACCCTTGGGTCCGACGGCTCGGCAGGCGCCTCGCCCTCCAGAGTCTGACCTCGGTTCATTAATGCAAGAATATGCCGTCTTTTCTGGTCA
>JAFAXJ010000432.1 GCA_019241095.1 Verrucomicrobiota bacterium
GATCCCTGTGTTTCTGCTCGCGCTCGGAAGAATGCTTCCGGGACTCTTTGTAGATTCCCTGGTACCGGCCGGCGTTTCACAGTGGGTCCAGCTTATTTTCGCCACCGTTATTGTGTTCTGGTGTGGCGGCATGTTTTTTGTGCGTGCCTGGCGCTCGATTGTCACTCGGAATCTAAACATGTTCACTCTCATCGGAGTAGGAGTGGGCGCCGCGTACCTTTACAGCACAGTCGCGACGCTTTTGCCGCAGGTGTTTCCCGAATCATTCAAACATCATGGCGAGATCGATGTTTATTTCGAATCTGCAGCCGTAATTACCGTTTTGGTCTTGCTTGGCCAATGGCTCGAAGCTGGGGCGCGCAAGCGAACTGGAAAAGCGATCCGGTCTTTGTTGGGGCTGGCTGCAAAGACAGCTCATCGAATAGATGACGCGGGAATCGAGGAAGAAGTACCGGTTGAAAGGCTAGAGCCCGGGGACGTGGTTCGTGTGCGTCCCGGTGAAAAGGTGCCTTTAGACGGAATGATCATCGAGGGATCGACCGCAATTAGCGAATCAATGATAACTGGCGAGGCGATGCCGGTCGGGAAAGTGCCTGGTCAGAAGGTCATCGGAGCGACTCTCAACCAAACCGGGAGTTTTTTGATGAGAGTCGAAAAAGTTGGCTCAGAAACTGTGCTTTCTCAAATCGTGCAAATGGTCGGTGAGGCGCAACGCAGCCGAGCTCCTGTTCAGAAGTTAGCTGACCGAGTATCCGGTTTTTTTGTTCCCGGCGTGATTGTACTGGCAATCCTCACCGCCACTATCTGGACCGTTTGGGGGCCAGCTCCACGCCTTGGGTTTGCGCTGGTTAACGCAGTCGCCGTGCTGATGGTCGCCTGCCCGTGTGCGCTAGGGCTTGCTACTCCGATGTCCATTATGGTCGGGGTTGGCCGCGGTGCCCAAGATGGAATTCTGATCAAGGATGCTGAATCACTCGAACTTGCCGAAAAGGTTACCCATCTGGTTATTGATAAAACCGGCACACTGACGTCCGGAAAACCGGAAGTCACTGATCTAGTTGCTTTCACCGGGATGAACGAAGATTTCTTTATTTCACTTGCGGCCGCTGTGGAAGCCCAGAGCGAACATCCTCTGTCAAGAGCCGTCGTTTTCGCAGCCGAACAGAGAGGTCTTCCCCGGCGAAAAATCCAGAATTTTCGTTCTGTCGCAGGCAGTGGCGTTGCAGCAATGGTCGATTCAAATTGGGTTCTGGTAGGGAAACAATCTTTTCTTCAGGACAACGGCGTTAATATTACCAGCGAGATGGCCCAACACGCTGACCGGTTAGGCGCGGAGGCCAGAAGCTTGATCTGGGTGGCACGCGATCGAAAGGCGATAGGATTGATCGGTATAGCTGATCCTATTAAATCGACTACCCCTGCTGCAATTAACCGCCTTCACGGCATGGGCATAAAGATAATCATGGCAACCGGTGACAATCCGCAGACAGCAATGGCAATCGCACGAAAGCTGTCCATTGATGAGGTCCGCGCCGGCCTTTTGCCCGATGATAAGCAACGGCTGGTTATGGAGTTGAAGGGGAAAGGGTACAGGGTGGCAATGGCAGGCGATGGAATAAATGATGCTCCGGCTTTGGCGGCGGCGGATGTGGGCATCGCAATGGGAACCGGCACCGACGTAGCGATCCAAAGTGCCGGCTTGACTTTAGTTAAAGGGGACCTCCACGGGGTAGCCAATGCATTACGCCTGAGCAAAGGAACTATGCAAAACATCCGTGAAAATCTGTTCTTTGCTTTTGCTTACAACGTGATTGGCATTCCCGTTGCGGCCGGCATTCTCTATCCGTTCCTTGGGTTTTTGTTAAATCCCATGATTGCGGGTGCGGCGATGGCTCTGAGCTCGGTATCTGTGATTAGTAACTCTTTACGGCTCAGCCATCTTAAGCTGTAAGCCGCCGCTCTCGTAACGGGCCGGCAAGCTTTTGATTGCTTCATCGGTAGGAGCGGCTCGGTTGGATCCCCCTTGTTGATGAGTTAAAGGCCCCCGTTCCTGTAACTCTGGCCCAGTCCAACCGAGCCGCGACTTGTCGTAACCAATCCCCCTATCTATTTGTCCTCCTATTTGGCAAGGGAGTTTAGCAGCAGGCTGTATGCCAGTGTAAAGAGAGAGCGCCCTCCGGGATGCAGATCCGGGATACTCTTTTCTTGCGCAAAGTGTCTAGAATCATTGAGGCGTGGCAAAAACAAGCCAATCAGGTACATGACAGATCCCGTGATCCGAGCAAGCGTTGAAACATGGAAAAGCTGCATGATGCCGAACGCCGCATCGAAGATCTGAGGCGCGAAATCGCGGAACATGATCGGAAATATTATCTTGAGGCAGCTCCATCGATCACGGATCAAGAATATGACGCGCTCTATCGAGAACTCGGGGAGCTCGAATCCAAATATCCGCAGCTGATCACGCCCGAATCACCTACCCAAAGGGTGTCAGGTTCGCCTTTGGATGTTTTTCACCAAATTTCTCATCGCACGCCAATGCTTAGCTTGGATAATACCTATTCCAAGGAGGAACTGGCCGAATTTTTCCGCCGTTTGCAGCGTCTACTGCCGAAATCCGTTATTGATGCGGTCATTGAGCCCAAGGTGGACGGTGTAGCGCTCTCCGTTTTTTATCGCCGCGGATTTCTTGAGTATGCCGCCACTCGCGGGAATGGGGTGGCAGGCGATGATGTAACTCAGAATATAAGGACGATTCGGGCTGTTCCTCTTCGTTTACAGGACCCTGCTCCTGAGGAGGTCGAGATTCGGGGCGAGGTATTTCTACCAAAAAAAGCTTTTGCTGCCTTAAACGCGGAGAGAAAGCAAGCCGGAGAACCTCTGTTTGCGAATCCCCGCAATACCGCTGCTGGAAGCCTGAAACAGTTGGATCCAGCGCTGGTAAGAAAAAGACATCTGAGCGCAATATTTTACGGGCTCGGACACATACTGGGGCAGGAGGTTGCGACGCACCGGGAATCTTTGCAACATCTGAAGCATTGGGGTTTGCCGACCCATTCTCGGGTGTGGGTAGCACGGTCGGTCGAGGAAGTGGTTCAGGCGGTGGAAGACCTGGGAAGAGTGCGTCACGATTTTCCGTTTGAGACAGATGGAGCTGTCGTCAAAGTCGATCGGCACGATCTCAGGGAAGATTTGGGCTACACCTCTAAGGCGCCGCGCTGGGCAATCGCATTCAAATACGAACCGGAACGCGCCGAAACTCGAATTCTGTTAATTGAAGTGCAGGTTGGGCGCTCGGGAAAATTGACGCCTGTGGCCAACTTGGAACCCGTATTGGTCAGTGGAACGACAGTTTCGCGAGCGACTCTTCATAACGGGGAAGAAATAAAAAGAAAGGATGTGCGAGTTGGCGATGTCGTGAGAATCGAGAAGGCTGGCGAAATCATTCCTGCCGTCGTTGAGGTGCTAAAGGATCGCCGCACCGGCGTCGAAGAAATCTTTGAGATGCCAACTCACTGTCCGAGCTGCGGACAAGCCGTAGTAGGAGTGCAGGGTCAGGTTGATGTAAGATGCGTTAATCCTGAGTGCCCGGAACAGGTCAGACGACGGCTGGAACATTTCGCGCACAAAGGCGCTCTTGATATCGAAGGATTGGGTGAGGTAGTGGTTGGACAACTAGTTCAAAAGGGGCTCGTGAGGCGGATCGATCAGATCTACGAATTGTCCGAGGGAAAGCTGGCGCAACTCGAGCGAATGGGAAGAAAGAGTATCAGCAATTTGTTGAATGGGATAGAGGCGAGCAAAAGGCAGCCATTATGGCGGCTGATTTTCGGTCTGGGAATACTTCACGTGGGCAGCACTGCGGCGAGAGAACTCGCAAATTTTTTCGGCACAATGGACGCCTTGGCAAATGCGAGCTTGGAACAGTTGTGTCGGGTGCCGAACACGGGCGAAGTTGTAGCGTCGAGTATTAGTGATTGGTTTCAAAACGAGAATAATAGAAGCTTAATTGCCGGACTAAAACGGCACGATTTGAATTTCGGAGAATCGGACGCTTCTGAAACGAGCAGCAATAAACTGCAAGGAACAGCGTGGGTGATCACTGGAACGTTAGGAAAACCGCGTGGCGAGATTGAGCAGATAATCAGGAGGAACGGCGGCCGCGTTTCAGGGAATCTAAGCAGAAAAACCGATTATTTGCTGGTGGGCAATGAAGCAGGAAGCAAACTGGAAAAAGCCAACAAGTTAGGCGTGAAAATTATAGATGAAATGAATTTTTGGAAAATGATCGAAGGCAAGAGCTGAAAAGATTCGAATGCGGTCACAGCGGTTTCCTTGACTTCGGTTAAAGACTTTACTAAGGCCTAATCAATTTCTCCAATGTCCAACCTTAAATCCGTCGCGGGTCAACCAATTTACCGGCGCATTGTTCTGAAGCTGAGTGGTGAAGCCCTTCGTGAACCTGGCAGTCACGAAACGATCTCTCCGCTCATCGCGACTCGGATTGCAAAAGAGATCAAACAGGTCAGAGAGCTGGGGGTTGAAATAGCGGTGGTCATCGGTGGGGGTAACATCTGGAGAGGACTCACGGCGAGTCACCGAGGGATGGACAGAACTACAGCCGACTACATGGGAATGCTGGCGACGGTCATTAATGGAATGGCTCTTCAAAGTGCTTTGGAGCAACTCAGTGTGGTGACTCGCTTGCAGACTGCGATTGAGATGGCGAATGTGGCTGAGCCGTTCATCTTGAGACGCGCTATTCGGCATTTGGAGCTGGGTCGCGTTGTAATTTTCGGAGCAGGTACTGGAAATCCATTCTTTTCCACTGATACCACGGCAGCTTTGCGAGCGAGCGAGATCCGAGCCGAGGTGATCCTGAAGGCAACCAAGGTGGATGGTATTTATGATAGTGACCCCAAGATAAATCCGGGCGCCCAGCGTTATGATCGCTTGGACTACACGGAAGCATTGACTAAACGCCTGAAAGTGATGGATTCGACAGCCTTCAGCCTTTGTATGGACAACCGAGTGCCAATCATTGTTTTCGACATGGCTGAATGCGACACTATTCGCAGGGTGGTTTGTGGCGAGAAGGTCGGAACTCTTGTGACATCCGACTAAACGTGCTAGCCATATCGCCGTTGCGCTCCTTCAACGCGCGTGCACGTTTCAAATCAAGTTGCCCTAGGCACGCCTGGAGTTAAGAAGGGCGTCTAAATATAGTCTCTCAACCTATGGAGACAAGAACATGACCACTGAAGAAATTTTGTTTGAAACAGAAGCAGCAATGGAGAAGAGCCTGGAGTTTTTATTGCGCGAATTTTCCGGTGTCAGAACTGGCAAGGCGTCACCGACTCTCGTGGAAAATATCGATGTAGAGGCGTATGGCACGAGCATGAAGTTGAAGCAGCTTGCCCTGATTACCACGCCAGAGCCTCGGTTGTTACTTATACAGCCTTTTGATGCTTCAGTTACCAAAGATATCGAGAAGGCGTTAAAGGAATCGAAAATAGGAATTACGCCGGCCGTGGAAGGCAAACTGATCCGTCTCCGGATTCCTGAACTCTCGGAAGAACGGCGAAAAGATCTGGTTAAAACGGTTCGGCAAATGGCGGAGGAAGCACGGGTTCGAGTTCGCGCTAACCGGCGTTCCGGGATCGACGAGGTTAAAAAGTTGGAGAAAGATGGCGAGATTAACGAGGATACGCGACGCGGTCTTGAACATGAAATTCAGGAGCTAACAAACCGCTTTGTTAAAAATATCGACTCTCATACCGAGAGCAAAGAATCAGATATTATGAAAGTATGAGGGGCCTTAGCGCATTCATTCTCATTGTTTTTGTGACGATCAGTGCAGTTGAGGCAAAAAGCAGCCAAAGCAGGACGGTACCGAATCCAGCTGTGCCTCGGCCGGCACCCGAGTTTCTTTGGGCAGGTGTCAATGGACAAGTCCGGCGCTTGCGTGACCTTCGCGGGCATCCGGTTGTGTTGATCTTCGCGGAACAACCAAGTCAAAAAATGTTCTACAAGCAGATAAAGGAGTTGAACCGCCGTGCTAAAGAATTGATAGCCCGCTACACATTGTTTTTTGTCGCTTTCACAAAAGAAACGGGGCTTGTTGAGCGCACGAATATCCCATTTGTCATCTTACCGGATCCTCAAGCGGTAGCTGATGCATATCGAGTCGGGGACTTCGGGATCGCTGTGATCAGTACTGATGGGAATGTGGATTATGCAACTGATCGAGTAATAACGGGACAGAAAGTGTTGGATGTTATTGTTAACAGTTACGAGAATCAGGTTCGTAATCGCCGGATTTAGCTAGCGAGATGGCAAAATTTCGGCGTGTCACTCTTTTTCAAAATCCGGCGAGTGGAACCCATGGTGTGCAAGCGCGCGAACAGGTCCGCGCGAGGCTTAATGCAATCAGCGAGTCTGTTGAGGAGGTTACAATCGCGGATGGAATCAATGTTGGAGAACGTGCGGTTGCCGCTATCAAGGACGGAGCGGATCTGATTGTTGCTGCAGGAGGAGATGGCACCGTGCGCGAAATAGCAACGGCTCTCGTCGGGAAGGACGCGCAATTAGCAATCGTGCCGCTGGGTACGTTTAACAATCTCGCGTTAAGTCTCAGTATACCCCGTGAGCCCGCGGCTGCGTGCGATATCATCGAGTTCGGGAAAACGCGCAAGATTGATGTGGGCGTGGCAAACGATAATCATTACTTTTTCGAAGCTTCGGGAGTAGGTGTTGACGCGGAATTATTTCCAATCGGGGAAGAGGTGAAGAGTGGCCGGTTTCAAAACCTATTCCGGGCTATTCTTCTCGCATTATCCAGAAACCAGATTCGGGTTGAGCTGCGATTTGATCGGCCGGTCGGGGAAGCATATAACAGTTCGTTTCGTGGCCAGTCTAAAATGAATCGGCGCCGGCGCAGGTTCCGGAGCGCCAGCAAAAGCGTTAGCATGCGGTGTTCTTTTATCGCAGTTGCTAACGGCCCTTATTACGGCAGTAACTTTCATATCTGTCCGGGTGCAACTGTGGACGACGGGCTGTTATCCATCTCGGGATTCCGAAATTTTAGTAAGCTAGAGTTGATACGTCATCTTTGGTCTATTACCGGTGGCCGCTATCAATACCACCCAAAGCTGGAACGATTCGAAGCTGCTACGGTGGAGATTGTTTCAAAAAAGCCTTTGGCCGCGCATGTTGACGGTGTGCCGATAGGCTCCACGCCGGTTCAATTTAAAGTTTTGCCCGGAGCCCTGAAGGTGATTGTGCCTTAAGCTGGGAGCGAGGGCCGGCCGAGCCGCAACTGACGTCCCGGATAAATGAATTTAAGTTCAACCAAGGAAGGACGCCCGACCACGCAACCTGCGACGTACTCCAATCGCCAACCAATGTTCGCTTCGCATTCAGGACAGCGACCGACCGATGATTCATGCGCTGGGAGCTAATACAGCCAACGCAGCTCTTGCTGCTGCTGTACGGGTTTCAACACCAATTTTAGCGAACAGGTTGTTCGCGTGCTTCTTTACGGTGTTGATTGACGATTCGAGGATGATCGCGATTTCGGGGTTAGTTTTCCCTTCAGTGATCCAGTAGAGCACTTCTGCCTCGCGGGCTGTTAAGCCAAGCGCAAGCAGAGCTTTGGGACCATTGTTACCATTCCGGTGTTCTATTCGCATCAATGAAAGATGGCCGGACTTCGATATTGAGAAGTGATCGACCTCGATTTCACCTCGTTTCTTGTGAGTTACTACCAAGGGCCGTTGGCTTTCCTGACCGGACAACCAATTCTTTAGACTAGCAGGCAGAAGACGTTGAGAGGTGGTTGTAAAGAAGCTATCCAGGAGAATTCGAGCTTGGCGAGTGGCAAAAAGGATATCACCCTGCCGGTCAGCGATGATGAGGGCCTGTTCGAGAGAGGATTCCAATTGTTTTTCCGCGTCGAGCCGCAGTTCCATTTCTTCTGCGATCTGCTGATTTTTCTGAATTAGATCCTGATTCATTTTTTCGAGCCTCACCTGCAGTTCGCGCAATTGCAGATGAGTTTCGACGCGTGCCTGGACTTCTTCGGGCTGAATCGGTTTGGTTAGAAAATCCACAGCGCCAGCTTCGAAAGCCGCGAGTTTTCTTGAGAGCTCATCGGCAGCGGTCATCATGATGATAGGAATTTGGCGCCACAAATCGTTCGATTTGATTTTCCGACATGTTTCGATCCCATCCATGCCGGGCATCATCAGATCGAGCAGGACCAGATCTGGGGCTTCCAACTCAAGTTGTTGCAATCCTTGTTCTCCGCTTTCAGCTACCAGCACTCTATAATTTGCGGTACTGAGAAAGTTAAGAACCACGTCGACGTTTGCAGGCACGTCATCGACTACCATTACTGTTTTCATTGAGGAGGATAGGAGGTTAGATCCCGGACATGCTAACTCTACTTACAGGCGTTTAACAGCAATTTTAGTCAGTTTAGCATTTAACTGACCATTTCGGGTGAGTCTCTCGCTCGATGCAATGTTTTCAGGTCAGCCCGGGAGGGCTGACCCTGCCTGGACGAACGCAGAACCTAGGTAAAGATCCGTATCCGACGCGACCGGTATGTCTGGAGTGCAAAGCTTCCTCGCGCCAAGAGGCGGACGAGCATCAAGGGGCTTACAAAGCCTTGCTTGCCGCACATTCCGGTATCGAAAGCGGGAACTGCTTTCTTCGATTCGTTATGAAAAACCTTCGATAGATACCTTGAGCTTAGCGCCGCATACCCTTACTACCGAAAAAAGACGTGGTAGGCTACAACGAACCGTTCTTTTCGCGCGCTTGTTGAAGGACTTTCTGAATAGCCGCCATCCTGAACTCTGAGGTCAATACCTGGATACGTTGAGCAAAAGTGTTGTAGATTGGCTGCAATCTCTGGATTTCGTTCCGCAGGGCCATCACGTCGCCTCGCTTGGCTAACTGAGTCAGTGAATCAATGTCCTTACGATCCGGTACTGGTTCAACCAGAACTTGGTCGATGGCGTCTTGAGCTGAGCTGAATAAAGCTTGTTGTTCGACAGAACTCCTGGTCCAATGCAGATCCAGACATTTTCCAAGCACACTGAAGAGTTCCTTTTCTTTCACCGGCTTGGGCACAAAATCATCAAATCCTGATTTCAGTGCGTTATGCCGATCATCCTCGTACACACTCGCGGAAGAGGCTATAAGCACCAATTTCGAAAAAAGAGGTTCTGCTCGGATAAAGCGGCAGAGAGAATAGCCATCTGTACTGGACATTCGAATATCCGAGATGAGGGCGTCAAAAGACTCGTTCCGAACTTTGTCTAATGCTTCTTCTCCGGATGCCGCCTGAACGAGTTCGAAACCAACGCCTTTTAAGAGTTCCGTGAGAAATTGCCGATTTGAAATGTCATCGTCGACAATCAACAGCCGCTTGCGAGTGCCTTCATATCCGATAATACGGCCCTCCTTAGCGACATCAGGCATCGGATTCGCTGGAATGACAGGAATATCGAAACCGAACGTACTCCCAACATTTTCTTGGCTCTCTACCTGCAGTTTACCTTCCAGGATAGTCACGATGCGTTTGCTGATGTACAACCCCAGTCCGACTCCCTGTGCAGCCTGATTATTGTTAGTAGCCTGATAAAACGGTTGGAAAAGCTGCGGCACATCCCTTTCAGGAATTCCTTTTCCTGAATCTTTCACTTCAAACTGAAGCCGATCCGCCATACGCTGTACATGGAAAGATACCTCTCCTTCGTTGGTGAATTTAATCGCGTTACCAATCAGGTTATAGAGCACCTGGCGCAAGCGGACCGGATCAGTAAGAATCCAATCTGGAATCGAACCACCCAGGGAATAAGTAAAACGAAGCTGTTTCTGGTTGGCACGAAGTTGAAATTCTTCCACCAACACCTGGAGCAAACGACGTATTTGTACCGGATGAAGATTTACCGAGACTGCCCCTGACTCGATGCGGGACAGATCGAGCACTTCATTGATCATTTCGAGCAGGTGTTCACCGCTCGATAGAACCGTTTTGAGCTTATGTTTCTGATCTTCACTCTGTCCCGGACTACGAAGGAGGAGTTGAGTATATCCAAGAATGCTGTTGAGCGGCGTGCGCAGCTCGTGGCTCATGTTCGCGAGAAATTTGCTTTTGGCCTGGTTAGCAGCTTCAGCAGCCTCTTTTGCAACTGTCAGACGATCCTGGCTGTCGCGGAGCTCGGTGGTTCGAAGATCGACAAGAGCAACCAGTTCTCTTTCCCTTTGCCGGTGTCGCCAGAGTCGCCATCGGATAAAACCGCCAACCGCTGCCGCTGCCGCAAGCACATAGACCAAGTACATCCAGACTGTGCGATACCAGGGAGGATGGATGTGAATATTCAAAACAAGATCCTGACTTTCGGCGCCGTCAGGGTTTCGAGCCATGACATGCAGCCGATAGGAGCCTTCCGCGAGGGATTCAGATTCCCAAACCGGTTCACGAAAGAAGGAACCCCAACCCGAATCTATTTTTTCCAGCCTAGTTCGATAGAGCATCGAGCCCGCAACCGGGAAATCGTCAGTTGCGAACTGGATTCGCAGATTGCGCTGAGAATAGTGCAATTCAAGAGGCTTTGTCTCTGGTATCTCATCAAGCTGTTTGCCATCGTTGGTCATCAATTGTTCAGCATACAGGTGAAATCGTCGTCCGTTAGCGTTCAACATTTCCGGGGTTTGAAGTCTAATTAGGCCGTACGTACCCGTAATCCAAAGGACGGGTCCATCCTGGTCCTCCTCCTCGTAGAACGATTGAACGTTGCCTAAAAAGTCCAGAATAGATGCCGGAAGAGATTGAACTGTGCCGTTCTGGTAAATGACGTCGATCTGCTTGCTAAATGTAGCAGCTGGACCACCATCATTGTCACTTAACACAACAAACAGGTGAGGAGATCCATGCGAGCCTGTGCCAATTGCTTCGATCTTTCTTCCTACTATAAGCTTCGAAAGGTACTCAGGAGTATAGAAGTCTTTGGTTCTCGGATTATAGCAGTAGAGGCCGGTATCGGTCTGAAACAGGGGTTGGTTATTCCACAATAGAACTTGAGTAATTCCCTGAACCTGAGGCTTCACTTTCCAGCCTGGAATCGGATTTGCGGAAGCACCTGTAAAGAATGAGGACACGTTGGAACGTGGTTCAACGCTGAAAAATCCTGCGTTCAACGTAGAAACATAAATGGTTCCGTCCGGAGTTTCGGCGGTTGATCGAACCTCGGTTGGAAAACTCTGAACCGATCCCTCGTATGACCAGGAGCCGTTATGAAACCGAATGGCCCCGAGGCCGCTTTTCATTGAAAGAAAGATCCGGTTTGGGTCCTTCGACTGCCTGGCGTCAAACACGTACCGCGGTGTCTCTGGGACCTGCATCAGGTTATTGTTCGAATACACAAACACTC
>JAFAXJ010000505.1 GCA_019241095.1 Verrucomicrobiota bacterium
AACGGTTCAAGGCCATTGCTACCCGCGACCGCCGCTTCGACGGGCTTTTTTTCGTCGGGGTTAAATCGACAGGCGTTTACTGCCGGCCAGGTTGCCCTTCGAAATTGCCGTTACGAGATAATTGTGTGTTTTTCAACCATCCGGCAATCGCTGAAGCTCAAGGTTTTCGCCCCTGTCTCCGGTGCCGTCCGGAGCTGGCTCCAGGCCGGCCATTGGAGGATGCGCATGACGACATCCTGCGCAGCGCCTTCATGCACATTCAGGCAGGAGCATTAAATGACCTGAATGTCGCATCGTTTGCTGCCAGGTTCAGCTTAAGCGAACGTCATTTCCGAAGACTGATTACGTCCAGGCTGGGAGTTTCTCCCGTCCAGCTTGCACAGACTCAAAGGTTACTTCTTGCAAAACAATTGCTTACTGAAACAAACATTCCGATCATTGAAGTCGCCTTTTCGGCAGGTTTTTCTTCGCTGCGCCGATTCAACGACCTATTTAAGAAACGATATCGCCTCACTCCAAGCGCGTTACGCAAAGAAGTTCAAAACAATTCCCCGGTGCATGCCAACGACCGATTCGTATGCCGCCTGGCTTACCGGCCGCCCTTCGACTGGGAATCCCTCCTTGAATTCTTTAAGAGCCGTCAATTTCTAGGAGTCGAATCTGTAGGAAGTGGCGCCTACGCCCGAACAGTGAAGATCGGCAAGGCTTCGGGGTGGATCGTCGTGCGTAATAGAAAAGAACGTTCGGAAGTCGTGGTTGAATTCAGCTCCACTTTATTGTCTGCATTGAGCACCGTTCTTGCCCGCGTTCGGTGTCTTCTCGATCTTGACGCCTTTCCTGAGAGGATCAATCAATCGCTGGGCGAACTCAGCGCCGGCAATCCGGGACTTCGAGTTCCCGGCGCGTTTGACTGCTTTGAAATGGCAATCCGCGCCATTCTAGGACAGCAGATCAGTGTTAAAGCCGCCACTACTTTAGCGGCAAGACTAGTACAGAAGTTCGGGGAGCGATTCTCTCTCAGCGGCGAACTCACTCATTTTTCGCCGACGGCTGAAATCATGGCTAGGGCGTCTAAACCCGAACTAATTGAGATCGGCATCACTCCGGCTCGAGCCCAATCTATTCTCACGCTTTCGCGAGCGATCGCTCAGAAACGACTTTCCTTAGATGCACCAGTATCGGTAAAGAATCTCCTACTCCAGCTTCAATCTCTCCCTGGAATTGGTGAGTGGACCGCCCAATATTTAGCGATGCGAGCTCTTCGATGGCCTGATGCGTTCCCAGCATCGGATCTTGTCGTTATGAAAGCTCTCAAAGTCAGCAATGCTAAAGAGGCGTTAGCGATGGCAGAGCAATGGCGGCCTTGGCGCGCTTACGCCACACTTCATCTATGGCGTCGGGCTAATATTTCCCAAAGCTGCCCGGCTGTTTTTGGCCTAAGGTAAGTTGGGATACAACGAAAATCAGGACAAACCTTCCTCAGATCTTAATCTGGCTAAGACATTGAAATCCTCGAGGGTGGTTGTGTCGCCTGTAACTTGGCCGCCTGCCGCAACCTCTTTGAGGAGGCGACGCATAATCTTGCCGCTTCTGGTTTTCGGCAAAGCATCCGTGCAACGGATATCGTCGGGTTTTGCAATTGAACCAATTGCCATGCTGACATGTTCCCGCAGGCGTTCTCGAAGATCAGGTGTCGGATGCTGTCCCTCTTTCAAAGTAACAAAGGCAACTAGCGCCTGACCTTTCAACTCGTCCGGTCGCCCCACAACGGCAGCCTCTGCCACTGTGGGATGACTAACGAGAGCGCTCTCCACCTCCGAAGTTCCCAAGCGATGCCCCGAAACGTTTAAGACATCGTCAATACGCCCGACAATCCAAAAATAGCCGTCTTCATCTTTTCGTGCTCCATCCCCGGTGATATAATAACCTTTTACTTCGCTCCAATACTGTCTCTGATAGCGATCCTGATCACCCCAGATGGTTCGGAGCATTGATGGCCAGGGTTTCCGAATCACTAGTTTTCCACCAACTCCCACGGGAACCTCGTTTCCTTGTTCGTCCAATATGGCAGCATCAATGCCGAAGAAAGGCAAGGTAGCGCTACCTGGCTTCGTTGGAATAGCGCCCGGAAGAGGACTGATGGCTATCGACCCGGTTTCGGTTTGCCACCAAGTATCCACAATGGGACAACGTCCGCTTCCAATGACGTTATGATACCACATCCATGCCTCCGGATTAATGGGTTCTCCTACCGTACCGATCAGCCTTAAAGAACGGAGGTCATGCCGTTTAGGAAATTCATCACCCCAACGAATAAATGCTCGAATCGCCGTCGGCGCGGTGTAAAACACTGTCACTCCGTATTGTTCGATTAACTGCCAGAACCTGTCCGGTTCCGGCCAGTTCGGCGCGCCTTCATACATCAAAACAGTGGCGCCAATACACAGGGGACCATAGACCCCGTAGCTGTGGCCGGTTACCCATCCAATGTCTGCGGTACAGAAATAGATATCGTCGGCTTTGAGATCGAATACTAGCTTCGTTGTTAGGGCGACACCCAAAAGGTATCCTGCCGATGTGTGCAGAACCCCTTTAGGCTTGCCGGTCGAACCACTGGTATAGAGGATGAACAGGGGTTGTTCAGAATCCATCGGTTCGGCCGGGCATTTGGTATCGACATATTCCATCTCCCGATGCCACCATACGTCCCGCCCTTCCTTGATGTGGATCTGGTTGTTAGCACGCCGAAAGACTATAACTCTGTGAATGGTTTGATTGTCTTTCAACGCGTCATCCACATTTTTTTTAAGGGGCACGATCGTCCCCTTTCTATAACCCCCATCAGCAGTGATAACCACAGTAGCACCACTATCGTTGATTCTATCTTTAATCGCCTCTGCGCTGAATCCTCCGAATACTACTGAGTGAATCGCTCCTATCCTTGCGCAGGCTAACATCGCGATTGCCGCCTCTGGGCACATAGGTAAGTAAACGATAACCCGATCACCAAGCCGAACTTTGTTCCGTTTCAAAACATTCGCAAACTTACAGACTTCACGGTGTAATTGTTGATAGGTCAAGGTTCTCTGGTCTCCAGGTTCCCCTTCCCAGATCAAGGCGGCTTTATTTCGATTCGATCCAGCCACGTGACGGTCTAAACAGTTTTCCGAAACATTTAGTTTCCCGCCTACAAACCATTTTGCAAAGGGAGGCCGCCAATCTAAAACTTTCGTCCAAGGCTGGCGCCAAGTTAAGATCTCCTGTGCCCGACCTGCCCAGAAGCTTTCGGGATCATTGATAGATTCCGCGTACAACTTCCGATATTGTTCGAG
>JAFAXJ010000543.1 GCA_019241095.1 Verrucomicrobiota bacterium
TAGCGGCGGCTCGTAAGGTGGAAGTGAACGAGTAGCGCAACCGCTAAAAAATGTTGATAATCCAATTACGAAGATTATCCCGGCAAGTTTCATGGGATCGGAATAGTAAAAATCTGGGATCTTAAGCGAGACTAAACTGAAATGACCCACAGCGAGTTTGCAGATCCGGCAATTTTGTTTTAAAAGGGATTGCAGATGCGCTTGCTCACTTTCTTTTGTCTGGCTCTGCTTATTTCTTTTGATAATCAGCCGGTTCTGGCTCAAATCCGACCGGTTCGAAAGGCAATTCCGATTAACCCAGCGGATGTAAGCGCGCCGGAAAATGAAGACCAACCGGGAAAACCGCCGCATCCCCAAAATCCGACTCAGCCTGATTTTGTCCCGCCTGAACCGGGAATTGGCGTGGCCGCGCAGCCAGGGAGACCGATGCGTTCGTCTGCCTATCCGGCGGACGCGCCGTTAACGATAGCTAGCTCCGCGATCATGGTGGATGCGCGGAAAGGGTCAGTTCTGTATTTCAAAAATCCGGACGTACCGCGTCCTGTAGCGAGCACACAAAAGCTTCTCACGGCATTGTTGATAGTGGAACATGGTGGCTTGGATGATCGGGTCCGCATTTCTGCTGAGGATTGTGCGGTAGAGCCAACTAAGTTAGGTTTCCACCCTGGTGAAATCTACACCAAACGGCAATTGTTAGGAGCAATGTTAGTCCATAGTTGTAACGATGCGGCGGTTTGCCTGGCCCGGAACGATGCCGGTAGCATTGGCGCTTTTGCTCGATTGATGAATGCCAGGGCGGCCTCATTGGGCGCTTTCAGCAGCCATTTTGTTAATCCCAACGGTTTGCCGAGGCCTGGGCAATACTCTACCGCGCGAGACATGGTGAAAATCGCTTTTGCGGCCTACCATAATCCGACATTGCGCTTTTACATGGGGATGCCTGGAATGAATTTCGTATATAATACCGGTCGCGTCAGATTTCTTGAGCCAACTAACAAGTTGGTTTTGAGATCAGCTATGTTCACCGGCATGAAAACCGGTTACACAGACGCTAGCGGCCGATGCCTTGTGTCGAGCGCCACAGGCGGGGATCGGGATGTGATTTTAGTGCAACTCGGTGGAACCCATCACACTTTATTCGATGACGCCCAGCGCCTGCTAACATGGGGATTAGACACAAAGCCGCCCGGGTTGGTTAACGGAACCTAACGGAATCTCAGCCAGGCGCTGAGATCAATACTTTATTTCTTGCTCTATCGCAAGAAATCCACATGTGGCTCCATCATGGCCTTCGAGCGGG
This sequence comes from Verrucomicrobiota bacterium, assembly GCA_019241095.1. Lineage (GTDB taxonomy): Bacteria > Verrucomicrobiota > Verrucomicrobiia > Chthoniobacterales > JAFAMB01 > JAFAXJ01. Next base: position 1,301 of record JAFAXJ010000543.1, read on the forward strand.
TTGATGTCGATCGATACCCGGTAAGGGCGGCCGTTTTTATGATAATTTATTAGCTCTTCCCGGCATCGACGATTTGAACTCATCGATGCTCTAATACGACTAACAACTGAGGGATCAGTGCCAGGTCCTTGGAGGACAGATCCTGGTTTTTTACCTAGCAGTTCCGTCATAGAGTAACCGCACATCTGGGAAAAGGTGTCGTTCACCCAAAAGATAAGGCCTTCAGAGTCGGTAAGGACCAAACAATCACTGGGTTTTACCGAAAAATCGCCGATCGCTTTTTCCAGTGCGATCAAAGCGTCAACCCGTTTCAGCACTTTATCCTTCACTGAACGGGGCGCGTAAGAAATACAGGGTAAGGAATTAATCATTAACCGAGTCGAAATCTCGAGAAGCTCAGCGGTAAATCGAAGCAACTCAGGATTTTGTTCGATCTCGGTCTCAAAAAGATCGCGATCACTCCCGATCAACGCTCCTGCCGCATAGCTACACACTTGATCCTGAAGATCTTCAGTGAGAGACGATGTTTTTTCCGCTTTTAATTTCCCAGCAGTATTTGCTTCTTCTTGCACGCTTAACGACTCCATGACTTGAAGTGTATTCCCTCCAATGGTCCTCTTCGTAAATCGAAGTGAAAAGGATGCAACAGATTTTTATAATTGTTCGATTGCACAATCCTCAGCGGATCTTTACTAACACGTAATCCATCCCGGCTGCCTTGGCAGCCTCAATACCTGAAGGGCTATCTTCAAAAACGAGACAATCAGAAAAATCCACTCGCATTCGCCGGGCCGCTTCCAAAAAGATATCGGGGAACGGCTTCCCGCGCTGGACATCCTCATTCGTAACCAGGAACTGAAAATCGTTCGCGAAACCGATCGCTTCGAGGGTCCTCGTGACTGCCGTAAAAATGCCCCCTGATGCAACCGAAACTTTGGCGAACTGCGCTACTTCGCGGGCGAACTGGGTTACTTCCACTATCGGACGCACTAACTCTAGCTTTTCCAAATAAAGGCGTTCTTTTTTGTCAGCAACCATCTGCGGATCCAGATGGCTGCCAAATTTTGTATTTAGAATTCTAACTATCTCCGTACTTGGCACACCACCAAGGCTGTAGAAAAGGTCTTCCGGAAATTGTCCTCCAAGCTGTCTGATGGTCAGGTCCCAAGCCAGGTAATGAATCGGCATAGAATCAGCCAAGGTACCATCGCAGTCGAAAATGTACCCGGAGTAACGCTTTGCAGGCGGCACGAATGCTCCCATTGCGGTGCAAATCTTGCACGGGCCGGTTTGGAAGCCAAGACAATCCGCCCACCGCTCGCATAGCGAAGAAACATCCAAGGTCTTTTATTACGTCTAGCAAAGGGGTGATTTGGCTCCCTGGTAGGTACGTTCTGAAATACCTTTGTTGTTCACGAGGAGCCTAGCGTTGCGGAGCCTTGCTCTCCAGTGCGTTGGAGCAAACTTTGCTTAAGGTCCCTTTCAATCCATTTCTTTTTCGTTGATTTCGGAGTCGCTTCGCCGGAATGATGCCATTCATGCGTCACACACTTTCTGTTCTGGTTGAAAACAAATTCGGAGTTCTTGCCAGGATAGCTGGAATGTTCAGCGGACGCGGCTTCAACATCGACAGTCTCAATGTGGCGCCTACCAATGATCCTTCTGCCTCAAGAATGACGATCGTCGTGAGAGGCGATGACACCGTCTTGGAGCAAGTCACCAAACAGCTTAACAAATTAGTCGACGTGATTGAGATTCAGGATTTCCGTGAGGGCAGTTACGTCGACCGAGAACTGGTCATGCTCCGGGTCATGGCTGACTCGCGGAGTCGGTCGGAGGTGATGCAGATCTGTGATATCTTCCGTGCGAAGATTGTAGACGTCCAGTCTCGAGCGCTCGCAATTGAGATCACCGGCAACGAGAGCAAAATAAATAAATTTCTTAAATTGATGGACAACTTTGGCATAAGCGATTTAACCCGCACGGGTAAGGTGGCAATGGCCAGAGTCGAGTAGCGATTCCGTGGACTCTTGCAGTCGGCGGCACCAAAGAACCGGCCCCAACGTGCCAGACGATTCGATCAACTTATGCCAACCAAAGTCTATACTGACAAAGATGCTGATATAGCGAATCTTAATGGAAAGATTTGCGCCGTCATCGGATTCGGATCTCAGGGTCACGCCCATGCTCTTAACCTGAAAGATAGCGGGATAGAAGTCATTGTTGGTTTGCAGAAATCCAGCAAATCGGTACAGGTCGCTAAGGATCATGGGTTCAGGGTAGCAGGGGCGAGTGAGGTCTCTCAGGAGGCTGACATTATTTTTTTTGCAACTCCAGACCTGAAAACGGCCACTATTTATGAGACCGACGTTGCGCCACATATGGCAAAAGGTAAAACGCTCCTGTTTAGCCATGGATTTGCTATCCACTTTCAAACCGTCTTACCTCCGGCCGAGGTAGACGTCATCATGGTTGCTCCTAAGGGACCCGGCCATATTGTACGGCGCCAATACCTAGAAGGTAAAGGAGTCCCAGCATTGATAGCTGTTCACCAGAATCCTTCGAGGCAGGCCAAGAAGGTCGCCCTTGCCTGGGCGAAAGGAATCGGTGCTACGCGTGCAGGAGTTCTGGAAACGTCCTTTAAAGAAGAGACGGAGACCGATCTGTTCGGTGAACAAACCGTATTGTGCGGCGGACTAACCTCACTTGTGAAAAATGGTTTCGAGACCCTGGTAGAGGCCGGCTATCAGCCGGAAATGGCCTATTTTGAATGTTTGCATGAGTTGAAGCTGATCGTTGACCTGATGTACGAATCGGGCATTGCCGGAATGCGGTTTTCTATTTCCGAAACGGCAAAATGGGGCGATGTCTCAGTGGGTCCCAGGATTATTGACGCGTCAGTTAAGCGCAAAATGGAGCGAGCGTTGAAAGACATTCAAAGCGGTAAGTTCGCCCAAGGCTGGATTGCCGAGTACAAAAAGGGGCTGCCCACCTATACTCAACTGCTTAAGGAAGGGGAGAAACATCCGATCGAGAAAGTGGGCGAACGTTTACGCAGTTTGATGCCCTGGATTCAAAAAAAGAATATTAAGGGCGCCCAAGCAGCGTACTAGCTCAGCAGGCAGGTGCGAGTTGTCGGATTTGTCGTGCGGGTTCAGCGGATCGGAGCGGGTGGAGGTAGCAGAACAGCTGACAAATAGCAATCTATCTTGGCTGATCGAGCGAGCGAATGCTAAGCAACTCAGGGACTGAAACCAGCAACCGTCACATGCAAAGCTGCCGGGCCGAAGAATCCGCAATCCGCTCAATTAAGTGGCGGGGTTCAATGAGGGTAGCAACTCGCGAAGCTCTCGCATCCTTTGAGCCAGAAGCTGAATGGCTTCCTCAATTGGGGATGGCGACTCCATGTCCACGCCTGCGTCTCGAAGCGTCTCGATGGGGAACTTAGAGCCCCCAGCTTTCAAAAAACCCAAGTAGTCGCCCAGTTCTTTTTCGCCTCCGTGCGAGACTCGGTGAGCTAACGCTATCGCCGCTGAAATCCCGGTGGCGTATTTGTAAACATAGAAGGCGGAGTAAAAATGAGGGATTCGCAGGCATTCTAAATTTAACTGTTCGTCGACGACAAAGCGTGCACCAAAGTAAAAATCTAAAAGTTGCCGATACACATTTTGGAAAACTTCCAGGGTAAGCGGACCGCCTTGCTCTTCAATTGCGTGGGTCTCCTTTTCAAATTCCGCAAACATTGTTTGACGAAAGAGCACCTGGCGAATGTCCTCGATTTCTCGATCAATCAGGTAGGCTCGCAGTTGAGGTTCCTGCGCCTTCTGAAGCAGAGAGTTAGTCAGCAATTTTTCGTTGAATGTAGAGGCGACCTCGGCAAGAAAAATTGGATATCCGTAATCCTGAAATTGCTGATGCTTTTGTGCGTACCAACTGTGCATTGAGTGACCCGCTTCATGCGCGAGAGTAAACACATCCGAAAAGACGTCCGATTTGTAGTTCATCAGAATGTAGGGAGGATTCCCGTAACTGGATGATGAAAAAGCACCACTCCTCTTGCCTTTCGTCTCATAGCGGTCTACCCAGCGCGAGGCCAGACCAGCCTGTAAGGTGGAAGTGTATTCAGATCCGAGAGGTTGCAAAGCGATCACAACAAGATTCGCTGCTTCATCAAACGGCACCTTGGTTTGCACCTTCGAAACAAGCGGAACAAAGGTGTCGTACTGGTGAATTTGATCCAGATCGAGGATCTGTTTTCTCAGATCATAATACTCGTGTAAAATCTCGATATTGTTTCGCACCGTCGCGATAAGATTATCGTAAACGGAAATTGGCATATTATCTCCGAAGAGCGAAGCCTCACGAGCGGAAGGATAATTTCGTACCTTGGCGTAGAATACATCGGCACGAATGGACGAAGCCAAGGCTGAAGCCAAACTAAATTGATGATCAGCAAATTCCTGGTAGAACTGTTCGAAAGCTTTTCGGCGCA
>JAFAXJ010000342.1 GCA_019241095.1 Verrucomicrobiota bacterium
TCTCGGCGTACGTCGGTGCGGGTGTCGGATTTAACGGGATCGGCGGCCCGCAGGATTTCAGTTTCAGACATCCTGAGAATATTCGGGGCCGCTCCCGGTTAGGTAACGAAAACGACACCTACATGGAATTAACGTGGCAGCAAGCTCACCTTTTGGGTGACAGCCCCGATGTCATGGATGTCACGATGACCTTCACCCCGGCTATCGTTTACAACACCGACAAAGCGACGTTCGTGGACTATACCGGTGCTGGGTTCAACTTCTCTATGCGCCAAGCCTACCTGGAATTGAAGAACGTGATCAAGAGCGCTCCGGAAGTCGCATTCTGGGGTGGTCAGCGATTCTATGATCGGCATAACATCGAACTGCACGATTACTTCTTCGACGACTACAGCGGCTACGGGGCCGGAGTAGAAAATATCAATTTCGGTTTTTCCAAATTCGCGTTGGCGTATCTGGGTGGAATCCGGGATGACATTGCTGACGGCCAATTCTTCCAAACCGGAATTAACAATCCCCGGATCGGAGGGCTATACCTCCATACGATCGATGCGCGCCTCAGCGATATCGATCTATTAGGCGGCAAATTAGAACTGATTGGCGACTTCCAGTTCCTGAAAGGTGGAACTTTCAACATCAAGCCCTCATCCGGCAGTCAAAATGCAATCAGGTTCTCTGACACTACCGGTTTCCGCGTCGGTGCAGTTTACCGACAGGATTTTGCTGGAACGGGTAAGGAATGGTGGCGTGCCAGTTGGTGGCAACTCGGCGTTTTCTATGGCTGGGGCGCTTCCGAGCCAATGGGGACGGACCCAAACTCCGGCACCTTGCTAGCCGGATATAACTACAATCGGGCTTTGGGCAGAATCAATGCAGACGGCAGTGTCAATTCCAGTTCGCTGCAGCATGCCAGTCAGCTAAGGGCCAACGCCCAGGTTACCTGGAACGTCAGCGATAATTTCGCTTTCCAGGCGGAAGTTCACTATGGCTACGATGATCAAGGTTCCTTGAACGTTACCGCTAATACGGTGAATGCGGCAGGGGTTATTACCAGTCTCCGATCAGGCGGAGGATCTCGTAACATCGTGGGCGGCGGTATTCGGCCTGTCTTTTGGCTGAGTGATTGGTTCGCAATCCAGGTATCTGCAGGTGGTGAGTGGGCCGATCGGTACCGTGGATCTATCTTCGGGACGACCTCCAGTGTCGGTGAGAATATCGGTACCGGCGCCAGTGTGGCAAACACGCCCGGCGGGATTGGTGACCCTGCCCTGGATGCCTTCGGCAGAAACGGTTGGACCGGTGTTTTCAGTATCGCGCCGACCATCAAGCCAAAAGGCGGCTGGTTCACCAAACCGGAACTGCGTGTCTATGCTACCTACGCTATCTGGAGTGACGCTTACAAAGGCCAAAGAGGCTTTACCTCGCCTGTTACCGGAAGCACGACTTACAGCGGCGATAATCAGGGTTGGCTATTTGGTACCCAAATTGAGTGGTACTTTTAAGTTGCCTTCTTTGACTTAGGTCCCTAACTTGAATCTCCCCTTCTCGACCGAGGAGGGGAGATTTTTTATTTACCCCCCGCTTTCGTATGATCAGACAGCTTCTTCTTGGAGTATTTGCCCTTTGCTCCGCGGCGCACGCTTTTGCTTGGACCGACGGAGAATTGTTAGTTTGGATCAATGGAGACAAAGGCTATAACGGCTTGGCACAGGTAGGAGATAAATTTCAAAAGGAGCTAGGCATTCCGGTAAAAGTAGAGCATCCGGAAAGTTTAACGGACAAGTTCCAGGCTGCGGCGCAGAGCGGAAAGGGGCCTGATATTGTATTCTGGGCGCACGACAGGCTAGGAGAGTGGGCCGAGTCCGGATTGCTCAAACCGCTCGATATCAGCGATAGTTTCAAAGCGAATTTCATTTCTAAATCCTGGGATGCCGTAACGCATAATGGCAAGGCTTGGGGCTATCCGGCAGCCCTGGAAGCTGTAACTTTGGTCTACAACAAAAAATTGGTCCCGGGTTCGCCGCCAGCACAACTCACCGATTATCCAATTTTCGCTAAAGAACTAAAAGCTAAGAACCCGAATGCCATTCCCGTGATGTGGGATTACGCTACTCCTTATTTCAGTTGGCCATTTCTTGCAAGCGCTGGCGCTTATCCGTTCAAGCGGACGGCGAACGGCTATGATACGAATGACATTGGGGTGGACAATTCGGGCGCTATCAAGGGTCTGCAGGCTATTGTCGGCCTGATTACCTCTGGGATTATGCCCAAGGGTGCATCCTACAGCATCATGGAACAGAAGATGAACAGTGGCGACCTGGCCACAATGGTAAATGGACCATGGTCTTGGGCTAACTTGCGTAAGAGCGGAATCGACTTTGGCGTAGCGCCAGTTCCCGGAGTTAGCGGCAATCCCGGGAGGCCCTTTGTCGGTGTTCTTACTGCGATGATTAACCGGTCTAGTCCAAACGCGGATCTGGCGGTTCAGTTTCTTGAAAAATACGTTTTGACTTCGGACGGTCTCAAAACGATCGACGCGGACGTTCCGCTTGGAGTACCGGCATTGAAAGCGGTTTATGAGGATCTTGCGGCTAAGAATCCGCTTCTGGAGGTGACCTACCAAAGCGTTCAGAATGGAGATGTCATGCCGAACATTCCTCAAATGGGAAAATTCTGGAGCTCAATGGCATCGGCTTTCGAGATCGCGACGAATGGACAAGCGAGTCCTGAAGCAGCCTTGGCGGACGCCAGGAAAAATATGCTAAAGTGACGAAAGGATCGCCACTCAGTTTGGTGATTGTAGCGCTGGTCGCGTTGCCTGCGCTTTATCTAGATTTCGTTCTTTACCAAGCCGGAACTGGCTGGATTGCTCTGATATTTTTAATTATCATTGCCCTGTTTGTGTTCGTTTATCTTAGCCCATCGGCTTACACCTTCAGGTATCTTTTTCCGGGGCTGTTCGGGTTTGCATTATTTGTGATTTTTCCGCTGCTTTACACGGTACTGATCAGTTTTACTAAATACAGTTCCCAGAACCTCCTCCCACTCGAACGAGTCATTTCGCTTTTACGACAAGAAACTTTTTCTACTGGAGGAAGCACCTTCCAGTACAAGTTGTTTAAGCAATCAGATACACAGTATATCCTCTATTTGCAGGACGAGAAGGACCCTGCCAGGCGCTTCGCTTCAGATCCTTTTGACCTGACTGTCTCTACCGGCTCCCATGCGATTTCCCTTTTAGACCCGCAGCCGCTGCAACCTCTCCCGCCAGGACAACAGCCACCGGGTCAGCCATTGGAAATGCCTCAGGTGACCCGGGCAAAACTGTTCATTCCAATGCGAGGCCGCCAATTTGTTTTGCCCGACGACAAACTTGTCAGCATGGAAGGCCTGCAGAAATTCAGCACCCGTGACCGTCTGTGGATCTTAAACCCTGATCGAACTCTGACCAATCGCAAGGACGGGACGATCATCAGACCAGATTTCAGAACCGGTTTTTTTGTAAATGAAAAAGGTCAAAGATACGGGGTCGGGTTTCGAGTCTTTTCTGGTTTCGAAAACTATATGCGCATCGTAACGGATCCGCGCATTCAAGGACCATTCGTTCGGATCTTCGTTTGGACCGTGACTTTTTCAGCACTTTCTGTATTGAGCTCCTTCGGCGTCGGCGTCCTGATCGCGGTGATACTCGAATGGAAAGAGGTCCGTTTTCGTGGCATCTACCGGACTCTCCTGATCCTGCCGTACGCCGTTCCGGCTGTACTCTCGATTTTGATCTTCAAAGGACTCTTTAACCAGGAATTTGGCGCGGTAAACGAATTCCTTCGGGCCATGTTTCATTTCGCGCCAGAATGGGAGACAAATCCTTGGGGAGCGCGCGTGATGCTGCTGTTAGTAAACGTTTGGCTCGGCTACCCATACATGATGCTGATCTCCACCGGAATGTTGCAATCGATTCCAGTCACTATTTACGAGGCGAGCGCAATTGATGGCAGCAATCCGTTAAAAGACTTCTATCATATTACGTTGCCGCTCATTATACCGCCACTATTACCGATTCTGATTTCGAGCTTCGCTTTTAACTTTAACAACTTTAATCTAATTTATCTGTTAACAGCAGGAGGTCCCAAGATGGTTGGCGGAGGGATCGCTGGAGAAACTGATTTGCTCGTAAACTATACGTTTAATATAGCTTTTCGTGATTCCGGGACAAATTATGGACTGGCAAGCGCAGTCGCTACTCTCCTCTTCATTATTGTTGGAACCTTAGCTTGGATCAATTTAAGGATGAGTGGTCGAAGAATCTGAAATGACTACCGTTCAAACCCCAAGAAAGGAAGAATCCCAGACAGGAACGGTCCGGAAACGCCTGACCCCGACGCAAAAGATCGCGATCCGGAAAGTATTGGCTCACGCGTTTCTGATCGGCTTCATCATTCTAGTGCTTGTCCCGTTTATCATGGTCATATCCGCGTCATTTCGGAAGGGCAACTTTGCTCCCAGCGAGTTGATCCCCGACAAAATAAGTCTCGAGCATTGGAAATTCGTTTTGGGCATTCCTTATCAGGAGGTGGTGAATCCGGCCACTGGCGAAACGCGCATTGTGAAAGCCGCTACTCCTCCTTTATTGTGGTTCTGGAATTCCATTAAAGTCTCTTTTATAGCTTCCGCCGGCATTATATTCCTGTCTGGATCCGCAGCCTACGGATTTGCACGACTTTATTTTAAGTTCCGGTCCGCAACGCTCGGCACTTTGCTGATTCTGCAGATGTTTCCGATGGTGCTGGCTTTGGTTGCTTTTTACGTCATACTGGATTTTACGGGACAATACATTCCATGGCTCGGCCTGAACACCCAACCGGGGCTAATCATGATATACCTTGGGGGGATTTCGAGTTATATCTGGATGATTAAAGGCTATTTCGAAACGATACCGCCAAGCATGGAAGAATCTGCGCGGATTGACGGCGCCACACAATTCCAGACATTCATCCGAATCCTTTTACCAATTAGCGCGCCGATCTTTGCAGTGGTTTTCATCTTGGCGTTCATTGGCTATATGTCAGAATACCCCGTGGCATCGGTAGTACTGCAATCCAGTGACAACTGGACGTTAGCGGTCGGAGCGAACTCATTTCTGTACGAACAAGAAAAATTGTGGGGAAGATTTTCAGCTCTCGCTGTGCTTAGCGGTGTTCCGATAACTGTGATATTTTTGTTGTGTCAACGATTTATAGTTGGAGGTTTAGTCTCCGGCGGAGTAAAAGAATAAAAATTAACCCCAGGACAAAGTATGAGTGAAGGCGCTGTAGAAATTAAGGATTTGGTAAAGACCTATGTGGATGATCGGGGTCGTCCGACGTTCACCGCAGTTAAAAACATTAATCTGCATATTGATAACGGTGAATTCATGGTCCTTGTCGGACCTTCAGGCTGTGGCAAATCGACTACTCTCCGAATGATTGCCGGGCTTGAAAAGATCACTGCTGGCTCGATCTCGATTGGCGGGAGAGTCGTCAACGATATGGAACCCAAGGACAGAGGGATTGCCATGGTGTTTCAAAATTATGCGCTTTACCCGCATATGACGATCTACAACAACATGGCGTTCGGGCTGCAACTGGCGAAGAAGAAGAAAGATTTTATCTCAGACACGGTAGGCCGGACAGCCAAGGCGTTAGGTCTGAACCAGATGCTCGAACGCAAACCGCAGGCATTGTCTGGCGGTCAACGCCAGCGTGTCGCGCTTGGCCGCGCGATTGTACGTAGTCCTATTGTCTTCCTGTTCGATGAGCCACTCTCAAACCTGGATGCCAAAATGCGCGTGCAAATGCGTTCAGAGATTTCCAGGCTGCATGGCCAGCTTGGTTCAACGATGATCTATGTAACTCACGATCAGGTTGAAGCCATGACTATGGGCGATCGCATCTGTGTTATGCGCGATGGTCTGATTATGCAGGTCGCGGACCCACTCACGCTTTATCGTCAACCCGCGAATCTTTTCGTGGCAGGCTTTATCGGAAGCCCTCCCATGAACCTGCTTCGCGGCAAAATCTATCGGAAAGATGGAGGATTGGCCTTCACAGAGAATTCTGAAAAGAACGCGCTTACCGTTCCGCTTGCGGGCCCTATCCAGGATCTTGCTAATCGGTATGTTGACAAGGAAGTCGTATTTGGCGTGCGGCCTGAGCATTTAAGCGAGGAAGTTAAGAACGGATCACACGTAACTTTAAAGTCCACGGTTGATATTGCGGAACCGATGGGTTCTGAGTCGCTCGTCTATTTGAAAGCTGGGACCGGAAATCTGATTGCGCGAATCGCTGGAGAACACTTATTCCACATGGGGCAGGAAGTCGCCGTCCAATTGAATATGGACAAAATACACCTTTTCGATGTTGAGACCGAGGAGGTTGTACACTGAAGCGATATGCGCCAAATCCTTGAGACTGAGCAATATGTCCAGGTGCCGCCAATGATGTTGGCTGATCCGTTTTATCGGATCACTTATCTCATCAAAGAAGAGATTCGAAAGTACAAGTGGATTGAGGGCGAGAAAGGGAGGCAACTCAGCTGGGAACAAGCGTGTTCCGAATGGATGGAAGCGCATCGCGCCAGATATGAGAAATTTTTGATGGAAACCTTGGCGCTTCCTAAGAATTAAGAGCCCGGAATTTTCCCCTTAGTCGAAATGGATTGTGGCAGGCTGACAGCGGCCTGACCCCGATGGGTTGCGGACCATAGTCCGTGGTCAGCGTCTGACTCCGTCTGGAAAAACTGAATCGCGCCGTTTTCTGCGGAAAATCCGACACTTCCTTACTCCCTCCTGTGGTTGTGTACTGCAGGCCTTTGTTCGATAATCCGCAATCATGTCTCTCTTTCCTTGGTTAAAAACGCGAGCCGCCGGAGTTTTGCTCCATCCTACGTCGCTCCCTGGTCCTACCGGGATCGGAACATTTGGCAGCTACGCTCGAGATTTCATTCTATTTCTTTCAAATTGTGGAATTAAGTATTGGCAAGTATGCCCGCTTGGACCAACCGGTTACGGAGATTCACCTTATCAATGTTTTTCAGCTTTCGCCGGTAACCCGTATCTCATTGACCTTGAATCTCTGGTCGAAGAAAAGCTTTTGCAAGAACCCGATCTTGGAGAGCTTAGAAAATTAGCACCCGAAATGGTCGATTATGGTGCTCAGTGGATTCTCCGCTGGCCAGTTCTGCTCAAGGCTTATCAGAATTTCATCGATTCAGCATCGAATGCCGCTCGGAAAGAGTTTAGCGCCTTTAAAAAGATCAATAATACTTGGCTCCAGCCTTTTGCTCGATTTGTCGCTTTAAAAGGACGGTTTCAGGGAAAATCATGGTTGGAATGGCCTTCGGACTGCCGGTTTTATGCAAAGTCAAAGAAAGCGGTTCACGACAAAGAGTTCGAAATCGAAACTGATGCTCAAGCTTGGTACCAATTTGCATTTTTTCGACAATGGCTTCGCCTGAAGCAATTCGCTCATCAGCACCAAGTCCAAATTATCGGTGACATTCCGATCTTCGTATCGATGGACAGTGCCGATGTCTGGACCAATCCGGGTTTGTTCCAAATGAATCGCAAGCTAGAGCCTACAGGAGTTGCCGGCGTACCTCCTGACTATTTTGCCGAGGACGGTCAGCTCTGGGGTAACCCTCTCTATGCCTGGGAAAAACATCAAGATACCGGATATGCTTGGTGGCTTGCACGGCTCCGATCCAGTTTTGAATTGTATGACGTTTTGCGGATCGATCACTTTCGCGGGTTCGAAGCCTACTGCTGCATACCTGCTACTGCCATAAATGCCAGACACTTTGAGTGGATCAAAGGCCCTGGTTTGGAATTGTTTGTCGCGATTCAGAAAAGTTTTCCGGAAGCTAAATTGATTGCCGAAGATCTTGGAGTGATTACTGATCCAGTCCGAACCCTGGTTGCCGAAGTTGGGGCACCCGGAATGAAAGTAATGCAGTTCGGATTTGAAGGCGCCACTGAGTATCTGCCGCATAGCGCGATTCCAAACTCCGTTCTCTATCCCGGAACCCATGATAACGACACCGCGATCGGATGGTTTTCGAAGCAGCCAGAAGGGATACACGATTTCTTTCGACGTTATCTCAGGGTTCCAGGTCATACGCCTGGATGGGACATGATCCGAGCTGGATATGCTTCAGCTTGTAACTTATTTATCGCGCCACTGCAGGATTTTATGAGTCTTGGCAGCGAAGCTCGGCTAAATACTCCGGGCCAGGCAGCGGGAAATTGGCATTGGCGATTTACCTCTGAGCAGTTGGAGAGGCTGCACAATGAGGCCGGCTCCCACCTCAAAGAGTTGGCTGAACTGTATCAACGCTGATTTAAGCTCGACGAGGGTGACCTGAATCCCAACCGGTTGCCTCGCGCAAGCGATCGAGCTTCGAGGGTGCGGTTATGCCCGTCTTAACGAATCTTGACCGGGAGGTAATTAGAGCATCCAACCCTAACCCGGCAGCGGAAAATGAGACGTAAACCGTTTGACTTCGTTACGCACTTCGGCCAGCACATTTGGTCGGCCTGTGTTGCTGAGGGCCTTGTCAATCAGATCACAAATCTCCATCATTTCCTCCTCTTTCATTCCGCGACTTGTGACCGCAGGTGTCCCTAACCGGATTCCGCCAGCTTTGAACACCGATTCAGTATCGAATGGAATTGCGTTCTTATTAACCGTTATTCCAGCCTGATCCAACCATTCCTGGGCATGCTTCCCGTTGAGACCTTTCGGTCGCAAGTCGACCAGCATCAAATGATTTTCAGTCCCGCCAGACACGAGCCGATATCCTCGGTTGATCAGGCTGCCGGCTAGGGCTCGAGCATTCAACGTAATCTGCTGCTGGTAGGTTTTGAAATCAGGCTGTAAGGCTTCCTGAAAACAAACCGCTTTAGCGGCAATGACGTGAACTAAAGGACCGCCTTGAATGCCAGGAAAAACAAGTCCATCGATTCCTTTGGCGTACTCAGATTTGCACATGATGATTCCGCCTCGCGGGCCGCGCAAACTCTTGTGCGTCGTTGTTGTCACAAAATCCGCGATGCCGACGGGGGTTGGATGCAATTCAGCTGCTACTAGGCCAGCGATGTGCGCCATATCCACAAAAAGGTACGCGCCAACCAAGTCGGCGATTTCACGCATTTTCCTGAAGTCTATCGTTCTTGGATAGGCTGAAGCGCCTGCCGTGATCATTTTCGGCCGATGTTGCTCCGCCGCTCGAGCCAGTGATTCGTAATCAATCTGTTCCGTATTTGCACTTACGCCGTAATGTGTCACTTCATAAAATCGGCCTGAAAAATTAGCTTTGTTGCCGTGAGTCAAATGCCCGCCATGTGAAAGGTCCATGGTGAGAATCCGGTCGCCTTTTTCTAACACACTGAAGTAGACTGCCATGTTAGCTTGGCTCCCACTATGGGGTTGCACATTGACATGATCGGCCCCAAATAACTGCTTCGCTCGGTCGATCGCCAATTGTTCAATCACGTCGACAAATTCGCATCCGCCATACCAACGCTTTCCTACGTAACCTTCAGCATACTTGTTCGTTAACACGGAGCCTTGCGCTTCCATGACCGCCCGGCTCGTAAAATTTTCTGAAGCGATCAATTCGATATTTTCAAACTGGCGTGCTCTCTCATTTTTGATCGCAAGATATATCTCCGGATCAACCTGCTCCAAAGTACGATTTCCCACGTGTTGCATTGATGATTTTTCCTCAGGCGCTTCGGTATCAAACATTCCGCTATCGATGAATTTGAGCAGTCCAGATAAGCAGTTTGAGATTACGTCTCGAGTTATCTCATACGCTTCGATTCCCATTCCGATCGGATCCGAGACGTCCAGGCCGGCAGCACAGTTCTCGAATTCCCGCATCAGAAACGTCTTGTCTATGGCTTCCGGAAAAAAATATTGAATCGATTCGAGATGACTTCTCGTCATCGCTACAATACAAGTCGCCTCTTCGACTAAACCCTCAGTGAGTGGCTGGCTTCTGAATTTGGAGATGTCTATTCCCTGGTCCGCCAAAACCTCCACTGCATGCGGACTAGGAGCTTGTCCCGAAGCCGCGCTAACGCCAGCCGATTTCACACGAATATCGGATCGTTTGGCGACCATTTGCCGAAATAGCCCTTCCGCAATTGGACTTCGGCAAACATTCCCGGTGCAAACAAACAGTACGTTTTTGACCTCGCTCAAAGCATCCGAAGCTTACATCTCCAAATGACCAGTTCAAGGATGTCGATATGTTTAGAGACCAGAACATGAATTCAAACGAAACTTTGGGAAACAGGCAGAGTTTCATAAAAGGTATTCGACGCGCTGCCTGCCACCCCTTTCTGGCCAACAGATTACGAAAATTGAACGACGTCGACTGAAACTGGCCCGCGATTGCCAGCATGGATTCTTGCAGAGAGTATGAAGCAGCCCAATGAACCCATCTCTTGTCAGGATCAAGCCATAGCGGAAACGAAAAGGCAGCAAGGTCAAGAGCGGCAGAGACGTACTCGAACGCGGACCACCTTTCTTGCAATCGGAATTGGGCTTCTCTCAAGCGCCTGCGCAGTCTTCTATTTCATTTCCGATCGAATGAACTCCTTTGATGGCGCAGATCGCGCGGTCGAGCTGCTTGACACAGCTAAGTATTTAACCGGCGACGAATTTGAGCCGGTCGAAACTCGCGCGAGCGACCTCGAAGATTGGTTTTTTCTAAAGCACGGCCTGGAGCATTACACTGTGCCCAGGCGATTTGCTGCCGCAAGGACCATTGGATGCAGAATTTTTCAGTACAATGGCGCAATCGTAGCCCAGATTATGGCAGTGACCGGCGATGACGACATGTTGTTTTATATTTTCCCGTCAGATGAACTAGGAATAAGGGCCAAAAGTGATCGATGGCAAATCATTGAGGGGGACACCTGGGCGGGAGCAATCACTGGACTAAAAGAAAACTGTTTCATGGTTGCGACGAGAGGAACCCGGGAAAAGGTAACCGAACTCCTAAATAGGTACCAGTAATCGAGCAGTTTCCAAGGAGCGAAAGGCCATCTATTTCTTGGACCCGACAATCATTCCTGCCACGCTTTTCTATTTCTTCCGCCTGGATTGCCCATCTTCGAGATGCTAAACTTGCCTCATGCTGGAACTGCTCGCCATCTTTGCCGTCCTTGGCTGGCTAACGCTGGCATTTTTTCAATGGTTAAGCAGCCAGCCAGTATTCCCCGCCGTTCTGCTAGCGCTAGTGGTCGTTCCAATAATTTGCAGACTGGATTACCTGAGGTTGCTCTTTCGCAATAATTTGCGAGGGCTGGATTCAGGTCGCGAGCCGGTTCCTCCAGAAAGATTCTATTGGGTACTCGGCAAAAATCGCCTGCGAAGATCAATCACTTTCTATTTGATCGCCAGTCTTTGTGCCTGGGGCAACGCTTGGCTTCTCCCGGCGTCTCTAGATTTCACGAAACCCTCAATTGTGGGTTGGCTCAATGCAACTACCGGGATGCTGACCCTAAGCCGCACCTTTGCCGGCATGATCTTTTTCTTTAGAGCCTCTCAATGGGTGGACGTGATGAGCCCGACCCTGGTCGGATTCTTTCGGCTCATCATGT
>JAFAXJ010000344.1 GCA_019241095.1 Verrucomicrobiota bacterium
AAAGGGAAAAGGAAACTAAATTTGGCTAACAGGCGAGTCAATGCAGGCTAAGATTAGTGAGAATTTGGCAAAGGTCCGGGCAGCAATTTCGGATGCCGAGCGAAGAGGCGGGCGAGACGTTGGAAGCACAACCTTGGTCGCGGTCAGCAAAACTCACCCTGCTGACATTGTACGGCTAGCAGTTGAAGCGAGTCAGCTTTTGTTTGGGGAAAACCGGGTTCAGGAGGCGAAAGCTAAAGCGCCTGAGTTGCCGAGCAAGTTGGAATGGCATTTGATTGGCCATCTGCAAAAAAACAAAGTACGACAAGCTTTATCTCTTTTCGAGATGATCCATGGGGCGGATTCGATTGAGCTTTTACAGGATCTCGATCGTATCGCTCATGAAATGGGCCTTTTTCCAAAGGTGCTGCTACAAGTCAATTTAGCTGGAGAATCCTCGAAATTTGGGTTTACGCCTGTGCAACTTTTCAAAGAAATTGATGCTTTTCTTGAGCTCGATCGAGTGCAGATAGAAGGATTGATGACATTGCCGCCAATCGCGCGCGTTCCGGAAGACTCGAGGCGATTTTTTGTTCAATTGAGAGAGATGAGGGAGAAATTAGCACGGGAACTCGGCTTTCCGCTCAGACATCTCTCGATGGGCATGAGTGGTGATTACGAAGTGGCAGTGGAAGAGGGCGCCACACTGGTTCGAATCGGAACCGCGATCTTCGGTAATCGGGAACCACGAAGCGGCTGATCTCCCTCACAGATGCGGGCTGGAGCAAGGCTTCAGCCGTACATCTAGAATTCTGAAAGGACGCTTACGGTAAACTGCCGTCTGGCTGGACGAATGCGACATCCCAGCCAAAGTCCAGTGAGCGCTATAGCCAAGTAGCTCCAGCCAACACTCGTGAAACCCTGCAATTGGTGGCTGGCTGTGTCGTGGATCATCCAGCCAGCCGCCGTTGCGGCAAGGGCTGAACAAAATTGGGATACGGCTGAATTGATGCTCATGAATCCACCGCGGTACCGCGATTCCACGCAACCCGTCATAATCGCCATCGCCGGTACGAACCGTCCGGTCATGCAAATCATGAATATGGTTGTCATGGCAATGACCAGCGGCGCTGGTTGAGGTTTGAGATGAGTAACGCCTAAGGCAATGAACATTGAACAGATCATCATGATCACAAAAATTTTTGAAGGACCGAAATAATCTGCCATTCTTCCAACCACGTTCATGGAAACCAAAGTGGCTGTTCCTCCAACGAGATAAACCCATCGCAGTTGTTCCTGAGTCAATCCTACATTTTGCACCAGGTAAGTAGCGAGGTCGGTGAATATCATAAACCCACTCAGGGTTATGATAGCCATGAGCCCAAAGGACCGGAGATGGTTCGGATCGGTAATGACGCTCCAGATTCGAGTAGCTGCAGTCTCGGCTCTGCTTGCCGTGACGTGTCCTCCGACTGTCGGAAGTCTGAAAGCCGCGTATAGCCAAACTCCTCCGCTCAAGAATGCCAGTACCAGAAATGGAGCGTGCCAATTGACCTTATCCGCCAGATAAAGCCCCAGGGGAATGCCCGCGATTTGCGCAATCGAGAAGGAAGACATCATCGTGCCTATTGCAGATGCCCGGCGTGCTTCGGGCACTAGATCAGCAACAATAGCCAGAGCGACTCCTCCTACGATTCCCCCAAAGCAGCCGGCGAAAGCTCGCGCGAAAACGAGCCATTCGTAGGCAGGTGCCAGAGCGCAAAGCAAGGTACCCAGGGCAAACCCGGCATAAATAACAAGCAATGCGTTCCTGCGATCAAATCGATCAAGAAACAATGCTGATCCAAAGCCGGTAATGCCTGCGGCAAACGCGTAAGCAGATACGGCGAGATTGAATTGCGGCGTACTAATGGCGAAAGTCCGCATGAGTTGGGGGCCGAGCGGCAGCATGATGACAAAATCCACGGCCACGGTGAACTGCACGGCTGCTAAGGTCAGAAGCAATAACCATTCATTTGTAGGTCGCCCCAAAAGCTCCCGACTGGACGCTGGCACGAGTGGCGGAGTTTTTTGCCTCCTTGCGCGCGAGAAGGGCGTTGTTTTGATCGGCGTCATAACGCGGGACTTTCATTCAAGCTGGCCATTCCGTAAAGGAGGTTTGGGCAAGCATTTCTCAGAACGACCAATGCTTCAGGTTGTAATCATCCGGTATGTTCTCGAGACAGACGTTCTCAGTTTGCGAACTCTTTCCACTTCCATTTGCGCGAACGTAGATTTTGTTCACTGTAACTGGGACATATGAATCAGTTCAAAAACCTCCGCGCGTCCTCGCTTTACTGCCCGAAGTGTCAGACCGCTCAGCCAGTCCGCGAAAAGCTGCTACTGATTTTGCCTGATAAAGAACTGTACGATTACCTCTGTACGCGATGCGCTACTTCAGTGGGATCGCGGGAGGTTCGTTCCGCGGAAAAGATCGGTGCTCCTCTGATCATCCGGTAAGGATGCTCGAGAGGCCGAACTCGATAAAAACGAGAGTACCCGCCGCAACGAATTCGCGAACCCTTCCCAAATGGTCGCCAACTACCCGGAATCAAGGCTCTGCAGCGCTAGACTGCTGGGGAGCATCAAAGGTATTTCAAAAGCGGATTGTTAACTGCATCCTTGCTAACGTCATTTTAGCTCAAGGTTGTCAGGCAATTTATAAATCAGAGCACTCTGAGAGAGCCTCGCCGTTTGCGAGCAGTCTAACGCGGCGGGAGCCTTGCTCTCCAGTTGGCCGCTCTCGGTCAATAGCGTTTGTCAGCGTAACCGGGGTCTTTCATCAAGCAATCCTACTGGCTCACATTTTTTGGTGCTCACTGCAAAGTTAATTGAGACCTGTCCCCATCTCAGCTGTATATCATGTTCAGCTGTACTCAGGTGCATTTGATATCTAGCCTAATGCTGATTTTATTTCACAGAGGTAAAGCGTGAGCTGTTCTCATACGATGCGTGCCGTCGGCGCAATCGAACTTCCTGCGACAGCTTAACGTGCGGTTAACCGAAGGTGGGATCGCATCTCCAAGGTGACTGGCTCTCCAGGTTTAAGCTCGGAGATTGCCCCAACAGGCTGTCCTGGAGGTTTGAATCCTCTGTTCGCATCGTCAAGTACCATGATCCAGTCCAGGTTTTCGCCAGCTTCCGGAGGAGTTATTTCAAGCACCTCCGGCTTAGGAATCTGGCCTAGATCTATACAGAAGCCGTCGCGCGGATTGAAGCACCAGACGTGCAGTTTGGAACCGGCAAGCTGACCGGCTCGCACTGAGAACTGGCGGCTGGCGGGTAAATAAATCATCGCATAACTCCAATCCTGGCCGCGAGTCGCAACCATGCGCTTAGTACCCCGCCCTGGCACTGAATGAGGCGCACTTGAAGGAATGATGAAGGACCCTTCGGGAACTCTTGTAAGAAAAGGCCTGCTTTCGAGGAGTGCTCGAGCGTGTTGCACATCTGACGCACCGGGCGCATCGAGAGCTTCTACCCAGGACATCACGGGAAAATTTACTCCCGGACCTTCCCGGTGCATTTGCCAGATTGAGTGGTGCCCATACGTGTGGCCGAAAGCGCCCGCAAACAGATCCCAGTACATAAATCTTCTTATATCATGAGCATTTGAGTAACCTCGCGCTTCTGGTTGAAACGCAATCGGATGGTCTTCGTAAAGCGGTTCGCCATCAACGACCGGTTTGACTGGAAAACTTAGATAATCAGCCTGAATCCGTTCCCAAGACCCTGTATCATCTCTGTGCCCATTTTGCTGCATATTGAAATCGATGGTGGGATCGTCCGCAGCGAATACACTCGACGAAGATGAAATGCTCGCATCGCCGCCTTTCGGGTGGAACGTAATCAAATGGGGGCTGGAAGATCTGAGCCCTGCTGCTAGAGCTCTCCAGATGTTCTTTTTTTCCATATCGTCAACTAATCGATCCCCGCCGAGTATCCATATGATCTGACGATCTTTATATTGCCGTCCGAGAAATTCGCCATAGTTGCGGGCATTGTCGACATTGAAAATCTGAGGACCATCGCCGTGAGTTCGTCCTACCTTATCGCCCCATGTCGGAAGTAGACCCATCACTAGACCCGCGGCATTTGCAGCCCGAATTACCTCATCGACAAATGCGAAGTAAGCCTGGTTCGGCTGGTTTGGATCCTGTTTAATAAAGGGCAAGTCGCCATAGGCATTAGGCGTACGAAGGCCGTTTAGTTCCGGCAAAAGAACGGCCTGAATGAGGGTAAATCGTTGAGACGCTCGTTTTTGGAAATATCTGCAAGCGTCTGACAAGTTGAGCCGGTGAAAGAGTTCCCAAGCAGTGTCTCCGAACCAGGGAAACGCTGACGAATCGCCGTACACAAGATAACGTCCGTTGCTGCTGATCCTTATCGGACTGAGTGATCCTGTTCTCACTTGCTCCTATTCGATTTCGGGGCCGTCATCGCATGATTCGCCGGTCTCTGTTCCTCAAGACGTAAAAACCTGTATTGATCAATGAATCTGCAAGTTGCTTAGAGCAAAAAAAATTTCTCCGGAAAGAAGGAGCAAAAGCAAGTAGGAATCGGCTCAGCCAAGCTACTTACCCCGCATTGTGTTCGCCGCTTCCTTTAACGCCGCTTCCGGAGAGAGTTGGCCGTAAGTAGCATGTTGCAGAGCGGTGCCTACAGCCGAGAAAAAGCGTCCCATCTGAGGGATGTTCGGCATGATAGAACCTTTGTCCACGGCTTCTCTCAAGTCTCGAACAAGCGGGTTCTTGGCGCTGGCTTGTTCATAATAAGAAAGCAACGCGGGGACGCCAAGGG
>JAFAXJ010000413.1 GCA_019241095.1 Verrucomicrobiota bacterium
AGTGCCATATTCAGCAGCCCAGCGAACCCCTAGCAAGTGATACAAATCGTTGTCGTAACATAAGCCGCTTGTTAGCGCATTATATGCAATTGCCACGGCAAAAAGACCGAACAAAATTAAGTTCGGTTTTCGGGTCGCACTTAACCCTTCTCGAACGGTTTGAATAAACGCGCTCCTTTGCAGCAGAGCCAAACCGATTGCAATGCCAAACAAGACTGGATTCGAGAACGGGAACAATCCCCCAAATAGACTCCAGATCTGCGCAAAGCCCGAAGCGACGCAGAAACCCACGAGGGCTTGCTCGAGTAAATTGAACGTACACGAGAATTTTCGGGTGCTCCAAGTTAAGAAGATCGCACCGAGAATAACAAATTCCCCAAAGAACAAGAGCAAGAACAGGAAACTCCGGATGACCGTCTGAATATGCACGGACGACCCCATAATCCGAAGCGTTACCTTTTTTTGAAAAGAAAAACTTTGCCTTCTTTGCCGACAACAGGTTGCAGCTCAACAAAGTCAGATAAAGTCCTCACTTTGTCAGTAAGAGCGCTCTGGACTTGAGCGCTTGGAAGCCAGCGATCAAGCCATTCAGAATCCGGATCAGCGATCTCAACGTAGTCGGCAGCCTCAATACCCGCGACTTGTTCGTGCTCGTCCCCGGAACGATGGCGGTCGAGAAACGTCAAGTTAGCGCCATCCACCAAAGCAAGCCATCCTTGGGATGCGGCGTTTACCTTACCCATAAACGTTGCATAGACTACCGCAGGTTTTCCAGCCGCCTCTTTCTCGAATACACGGACGATCTTTTGATTCAAGCTGCTGCCCCGCAAGGTATCACTACTCACCTTCCACACGTTGCGCGTTGGCGGCGCCTTGTAAAAGTTAAACGCCATTATCGCGCAGAAAGCTACGGGCAGAAAGGAGGTGGCCTTGTAACTGCAAAATTGCGCTACCGAATAGAGAGCGGTCAGGACGAAAAGCAGCGTCCACGCCAACGAGAAATGCCAGTCTGCCATGTCTCCGGCTGCGGTTATCCCAAGTGATAAAGCCGATAATGTAATCCCTCCCGCAATGAAACAGATGGATTGGCGATCGCGCCGTATCACCGAAAATCCTATTCCTAACATTAACCAAACAGTCAACGTACTGGTAAATCGCCCAAGAGTTAGTTCGGCCGGATATCCAAAAAGCCTGCTCCGCAGCGCGACGAAAAAGCCGCCGGGCACTTTCCAAAGCACCGCATCCTTTCCAGAACCGGTGTTAACAACAAGATAGTTCAGCATTTCACGCCAATTAGTAAGAAAATAAGGAGCTGCGATCACCCCTGTACTTAGGAAAACAGCAAGTAGCCTGATCAAAATCCTTCTGGTGTTTAAGTCCGAAGCTGAAACGTAATACCTGCCAATCTCCGCCAGAAAAATGGCAACCAGAAGCATCACAGTTGTATGTGGAAAAAAGGTCGGTTTTGCTAAATAAGCGATGCCTGCCAGCAGACCTGCTACCAAGTGATTCTGGAGCTCAAAAGAACGGTCGAAATTCCAGCATCCCATTTTGAGGAGCAAAAGCGAGAAACCGGCAGTGAAAACAGCGACAGCAAAGTCCGGTCTGAATTCGAGAACAGCTTCAAAAGAAATGGGAAGCAGCAGTACCGTCAGAACCAGTAAAGCTCCCACCAAATGGTTTCCTTGATTGACGCAATCCCAAGCCATCAGCAGAAATGCAGACAGCAGAACTCCGTTGAAAACATAAGCCATCCAGTCATGAACCCCGAATACGGCGAATGCGAACGTCGCGACCAGTGTAGACCACGGGCTGTGGGGCGGTTGCCGAACCAAAGAACTACAAAATTCATGAAACCCCCTTGTCTGCAGAATGTTGAGCCGTAACAAGCCATCCGTGAGATAACCAACATCGTCGAACACGGGATCCATGGAGAGTCTGCCCCAACGCAGCGACCATTGTATCACGTGCGCCGTGTAGATGGCAGATATGGTCAAGAGCAACGCCGTCCAGAGACGTGGAGGCGCTTCGAAAGCATGCCTTAAACGACCATGTGAAATTCGGGCCGGCTCATTGGACCGCATATTACCGGTTTGAGCTGAGCAGGTCGACATAGATCTGCTCAATACGACGCATGCGATCCTGCGCCATATAGCTCTTAAGGGCGTGATTTTGGCCTCGAGCTCCAAGCTGCGACAGATGCTCAGAATTTTGAAACAATGAATGAATCGAGTGGGCCCATTGCGCTTCTGTTTCCTGAGGATCCAGGCTCAATAAGCTATCACTTAGCGCCGTACGTGCCGGGTTGATGGCAACGCAGGCACAAGGCACGCCCGAATGCATCGCTTCCAGAAGTATCATCGGTACTTCTTCCCTTTCAGAGGTTAAGATGAACAGGTCGATGGCGGAAAAGAAAGTTTCTAATCTAGGCAAGATGCCGACCCAGACGATACTCTCGGCGATTCCAAGCTGGGCTGCAAATGAGCGCAATGCGCTTTCTTCCGGACCGCCTCCTACGACAATAAAGAGATACTCTGGATCCAGTTCCAGGAGCTTACTTGCAATCAACAGAAAACGATCGAATCGTTTCCAACCCACGAAGCGGCCACCGCCGCCAATGATCTTTTGGATCCTGGTTTTTCGATCTGGTGCCGGGCTGCCCGAAAAACCGTTTGATATGACTTCGATTCTTTCCGGAGAGACACGTTCGAACTTGATCAGGTCAGCTCGAATTTTTTCTGAAATTGCCAGGATCCGATCCGCAAACCGATTCGCCCACC
This sequence comes from Verrucomicrobiota bacterium, assembly GCA_019241095.1. Classification (GTDB taxonomy): domain Bacteria; phylum Verrucomicrobiota; class Verrucomicrobiia; order Chthoniobacterales; family JAFAMB01; genus JAFAXJ01. The sequence goes on from JAFAXJ010000413.1 coordinate 2,781, forward strand.
CATCAAGAATCGAAGCTAGCCGATTATGGAATCGAAACGGCTCAAAGCAATGATCATGTGATATGACGACCGGCACGCCAAAGAGCTTAGCCAAAGGTTTGCCGACCCAATTCGACACGTAGAGATGGCAGTGCACTACATCGAATCGGCCTTTAAAAAGCAGCCAAGGCAAGCTGCAAAGAAAAAATGGCGCGCTCCGTTGCGGCGAAAGCGGTACAACGCGAACTCCTAGTTCAGCAGCTCTCTTGAAAAAAATGCTTTTCCGGTTCGCATGCAGCGCCGCAAGAACAATCTCAAAGCGGCTGTGATCGTAATGCCTGAGGAGGCCGAATATGACGGTTTGCGCACCCCCAAGGTCCAGACTATCAATCAGATGAAGAACACGAATATTATTCATCGGGATTTCGACCAACTTCTCCACGCGGTTCTCAAACGCCTTGCAACAGCTAACGTCCCGCATCGGGTCAGATCAATCGCCCAGGAAGGATCTTCTTGGAGGTTGGTCTTCGCCAAGCTGAACGCAGACGAGGGTCTTCTTCGAAGCAGGTGAATCATGAACGCGACTGCGTTCAGCTCTCTTCGCCAAGCCTTCAATGTCCCGCGGTCTTTCTGCGAAACTTTCGTGTCATAGATCTTAGAGATCTTTATTCCCTCTTGAATCGCAGCAAGAAGAGAATCGTTACCGCTATTCATAGTTAATGAACCAGAATGCCAGCGATAACGATAATATAGTTCAGGAGTAGCAATATCACGCAGGTCCGCGAGAGCTGCACGAATCAGGAAGTCGCGATCCGAAGACAGACGATATTCAGCATCAAATAGACCGATCCTATTGAAAACACTTCGGCGAAAAAAACGCCCATTAATGATGGGCAAACCGAGAGTCACGTTTCTTAACGAGAGTGCATATCGACGAGTGTCACAGTATCGGTGCATTTCAACTTCGTTGTCCCGAAAGATCTGGCATCCGCCCGAAACCAGATCGGCATCACTATTTCGCTCTAACAGAGCCACGCAAGATTGAAAAGCTCCGGGCTCAAATAAGTCATCAGTATTAAGGAAAGCGATCAAATCGCCCGTAGACCGGGCGATCCCTTTATTCCAAGCGTCATAAATACCGCTATCAGGTTCTGAAAGAACACGAAGATGAGGATAACGCTCCAGCATCGAAAGCGTTCCGTCTGTAGAGCCCCCATCTATAATCCAGTGTTCTACCTGAGGATAGTTTTGCCTTAGCGCACTTTCGACCGCGTCTTTAACAAGGTCGCGACGATTTAGACACGCCGTAACTACCGAGATCTTCATCGACAGCCTTCTGTCGCGATGACCTACATGCGCCGCGAAATCATGCCGGTTTGGCGAGCATAATTGAACAAGCCACCGGCATCGACTACCGGTCTGACATCGCCCATCGGCTTTAGTGAGTAGGTCGTCCCATTCAATTCCAGAGTGTCAGCATCCAAGTCGACAGCCGCCAGATCACCTGTTTTGGCGGACTCTATTAAGCGCTCATGCGACTCGTACGGATAAAGTTCTCCAGTCGCAACGCTATTTCGAAAGAAGATTCGCGCATAAGACTCCGCAACGACTACCTCGACTCCCGCAGCTCCAAGGGCAATCGGTGCGTGCTCGCGCGAACTGCCACAACCGAAATTCTTTCCTGCTATGACAATCTTGAAATCCGTTTTACCGTTTGCCGAGTTTATGAAACGAACAGGATACAGCTCGTCAGGCAAACCAACCATAGCATAAGAACCTAACTTCTCGTATTCCTCCGGTATCGTGGGAAGTAAGGTTAGGTATTGCGCAGGAATAATCTGATCAGTGTCTATGTTATCACCAACGACGAAAACCGAGCTTGTTACTTTCGTTGCCATAAATGTCAAGGAGTCGCTTCCGGCGAAGGAACCGGTGCTGTCGACGGACTTAGCGGTCTCGAAGCCGCCGGGGGAGCCGGCGACGTCGCTTCAGGCCCCGGAATATTCTGCGGTTCCGGAGTAATACTCGAGCTGGGGGCAGCCCTTTTAAAAGCCGGTGAAGCTCCGCCCGCCCCTCGAGGGACTGGTGTCGCGCCCTGCGGCACTGGCGTCAGATTATTAGGATCCTGCAGTTTATAGGTGCCGATGATCGCCGGATTGGCTGTCGGCGGCTGCCCAGGATTAGCTGGATTCAACCACGCCGGATAGGGCGTCGCAGCCGGTTGCGGTGGAAGAGCAGCAAGATCTTCCGTTGCAATCCAGCCCATCTTCTTGGTTTCGGGCATTTCCACCAGAGTGAATCCGAGCTGTCTCTTGACGGTTCTTACCATCGTTCCCTTCTTCAAAAAAGCGTCAGGGAGTGTGATCTGCTGTGGGCCGCCTTGATAAAACTTGACGTCATTACGCGCAGTAACCTTAAAATCTTCCCCTGTTCCGGCTGAAACTGCTGCATTTGCAGCCACCCTCGGATCCGGCTTGCTAGCTTTGCATCCAGCAAACAAAATCCCGCTCGCCAAAAACAGAATCACGACTGCGCGCATCCGCTCCCCTTCACTTTAGCCAACAAACTCTCGAGGATCTGTTACCCAACCTGTAAGCGCCGATGCTGCTACCGTGTATGGGCTCGCAAGATAAACTTTTGCTTCTTTGCTGCCCATACGCCCAGGGAAGTTGCGATTGGTAGCGCTAATACAAGTTAACGGAGTATTCAGCCTGCCGAAAGTATCCTGTGGCCCTCCTAAACAGGCCGCACAAGACGCATTTTCTGTCATCTGGACACCAGCCTGGACTAACACGTCCCATACAGGGAGGCTACCGAGCTTGAGCGTCTTCAGTTCACGTACCGCCTCAGATGTCGCTGGCACTCCGTAGGTGTCAATGCTGACTTTTTTACCAGCAACCACTTCAGCAAAGGCAACGAAGTCGCTAGTCTTACCTCCCGTACAAGAACCGATGTAAGCTCGATCTAGCTTTATATTCTGAAGCATTTTCGCCAGCGCGCGATTGCCAGGATTTGGATGCATCGCTACCGTCGGTTCTAATCTTGACAGATCATAGACCTTATCAAAAACGACCTTCTGATCTTTATCTAATTCAACCGTATCATATTCGGCCTTCGTTCCATTATCTCGGATTCGCTGATTGACGTACTCAAAAGTTTTCTCGTCTGCAGGAAATATGCCGTTTTTGCCGCCGGCTTCGATGGCCATGTTGGCGATCGTCATGCGATCATCAACCGACAAAGCGCTCGCGCCAGGTCCTTCCCATTGCATAGCCCTGTATGTTGCTCCGTCAAACCCGATATCCCCAATCACATGCAGGATAATGTCTTTGGCCATAACGCCTTTCGGCATTTCGCCTTCCAGGTAGAACCGCATCGTTTGAGGCACTTTCACCAGCAACTTGCCAGTACCTAGTATGAACCCTGCATCGGTATTACCAATCCCGGTAGCAAATTCCCCAAAAGCGCCAGCCATGCAGGTGTGAGAATCGGTTCCAAACAAAACCTCGCCAGGACGCGTATGCCCAAGCAGAGGTAAAGCCGTGTGGCATACTCCCTGATACCGTGAGCCATATTGCTTATTAAGCTGTCCACGCGCAGGATCGAATGCCCAATGACCTAGGGGATCATCGATGACATCATAGAA
>JAFAXJ010000612.1 GCA_019241095.1 Verrucomicrobiota bacterium
AGCTGGACGCGTCTATTCAACAAACCCACGGCTTGTTGCAGCACTGGATGAACAGCTTGACTGAAATCCGCACGACCGGCGCGATTGCTTTCAACAACAAAGGAGCATCCAATCTGGTTTCCGTAGGTCTTCTGCTCTTTCTCAGCGGCCGATTCATCGGCACTGCTCTCCTGAGAAGATTTGCCGCGAACAAACTTCTTGCTCTCTATGGCGCCATCAACACCCTGCTTTGTCTGTTGATATTCTTAAAATTGGGCTGGGTGTCAGCAGTGTCCGTCTTCGGCACTTACTTCTTCATGTCTATCATGTTCCCGACCATCTTCGCCCTGGGCATATTCGGCCTCGGGCAGCGGGCAAAAAGGGCGTCCTCCTTCCTTGTGATGGCTATCATGGGCGGAGCGATCGTTCCAAAGGTGATGGGGGCGATCGCCGACATGTCGGATCTGTCTCGGGCATTCATCGTACCTTTGTTGTGCTTTGGGTTCATTGCAATTTATGCATTTTTATGGCCGAGACTCAGCGGTGCTGAGGAGGGTTTGCGCGGGGTCTCAGCAACCAGCGGGCACTGAGCATAACGAGTTCCGAGCAGAAAAGAGGTCAGAAGTTGTTGCTGTCCGGTTCGTAGATGAATACGAGGTCCTGGTCCATCCCTTTGGGATCAATCGATCTCTCAAACACTAGCAAGTTCTCGGTTCCGATCAGACAATGTTCCATTCCGGGCTCGAAATGAAACCGACTCCCCGGGGCAAGCGCCTCCACCGTAAGCGGCTTACTGGCGGCATTACGCCATAGGACAAGCCCCGCGCCTTCCTGCACATGCAGGTGTTCATCCTTTTGTTCGTGTGTCTCAAGAGCGAGGTATCCACCTTGACGGATCACAAGATATTTCTCGACACGCGGGGGGTCATGCAGAAATATGACCACCCCTCCCCAGGAGGTTTGTATGGTTTCTTCGTCACGGCGATTGATGCGCTCGAGAAGTTCACAAAAAAATGCCGACTGCCCATTGGGCGCGTCGCTGAAGTGCTCCCTCCAAAGCGAACACGCTTTTCTGCAATAGCGATTGAACGCTTCCCTGGAATCGATGCGCGATTGGCCGCTAAGACTAGTAGCAATGGCGACATACGTGGAGTCACCAGCCAGCTTATTGTGATTCAAATCGAAATCAGTACTCATTTCGAGAGAAAAATTGTGGTTTAGGCACGATTGTTAGAAAGCAGATTCTTTGGCGCCGGCACCCAGGTTCCAGCCCGGGTTCTCTCGGTTACTTGGTCCAGCCTGCATATCGATCCACATTTTCCTTAGTGATCAAACCCACCGGTATAAGTGTCAGCTCCTCTTTAGGCTTTCTGCCCTGCATAATCTCATAACCAATCTTGACGGCCTCTTCCGCCATTAAGTAGGGATCCTGTGCGGCGGTAGCTGCGATCAAACTCGCAGGATCCTTAAGAAAAGGAACGATGTCCGGCGAACCATCGACTCCCACGATAAAGAACTCTTTCCGCTGGGCTTGCTTCGCCGCCAAGTCACAACCGATGGCGGTCGGATCGTTGATGGCGAAGACTGCATCGATTTGCTTAAAGGCAGTCAAAAGGTCGGTCATCACCCGCAAGCCTCCATCGCGGCTGCCCCCGGCGTTTTGGTCTTGCGACAGGATCTTGATATCCGGATGTTTTTTTATCTCCTGCAAAAAGCCCTCCATGCGATCGGACACCGCCGTAACGGGTGGCCCATTGATGATGACGATCTGACCCTTGCCCTTAAGTCTCTCGGCTACGTATGCTCCGCCTTTGGCGCCGGCTTGCTTATTGTCCGAAGTGACTGTGGCGTCCACGCCCCCTTCGGATCCAACGTCAACAGCCACCAACACCATTCCCGCCTGCTTCGCGCGCGCGACCGCCGGCGCGATACCCTTGCTGTCCGCCGCACCTAAAAGGATGAGGTTAACGTTCGAAGAAATAAAATTATCAATTTGATTGCTTTGGTTGTTTACATCGTAATTGCTCGACAGGGCCGTGAACTTGACCTTGCTGTTGATATGCTTAGCCTGGGCTTCCGCGCCATGCGCGATCTGCACAAAAAAGGGATTGCCGAGGTCGCCCACAGTGAGGGCTACCGAATTCAGTTTTTTGGTGTCAGCCGACGTCTTCATCGCCAGCATGCCTGACAACAGCAAGCCAAGGGTGGTTAGATTTCCAATCCGGAAAAAAGCGGTCATTCTCATGTTGTGTGTAGTCAGATCAGGTGCGTTTAAGATGGGCAAAACACCAAATGGGATGAAAGTGGCTCAGGAGTTGTTCAGCCGTTCGCCGCTCGCCTAAGATTCCCCGGGCGGAGAAAGCAACACCCCGGTAAAAACGGATACGCCAGCCCAAGTACTCGGTCAAAATCGTGCGCATTCCACTCGCTTCTACAAAAAGATAGTTCCACATTTTTATCAAACGAAACTGCCAGAGCAAGAACGCGAATGCATCATACATGCCTTCCGAACACGAATTAAGTGATCATTTTGAATTATATTCAAGCTTTGATCGACAACTCGCTGGGATCACGGCGCGCCTCACAATATAACAATGAAAGAATTTATGAGAATCTCGAACTCCTCAATCTTTGCGGTGTCGAGATCGCGGCTGCTACAGGCGCGATGGTCAGTGTCACTATCAAAAGCGTCTGTCTGATCTACGAGGACTCTTTATGGATCAAAACGATTTAGAGCGGCGCATTCGGGAAGAAAACGACCCTATCTGATACGAAAACTGCGCCTTTAACGACAGCAATGCCCATAGCGACATATTTTTCGGTACGAGTATCATTTAGCCTGGCAAGATGGGCTCTGAGTAGCCGATGAAAACTATCGCAGGTTAGCAAAGCGCGATGACCACTTCCTCCAAGACGCCGCCACTTACGAAAAAGGCACGCCGCGGCAAACGCCAGGCCCGACGCGAGCAACAGCGGAAAGCAAGCGTCCAGCGAGCCGCCAAGATGCACGCCGCCCGGCTCGAATGGCAGCGCAGTCCGGAGATCGCCATGCCCAGTTGGGACGGCTCCGTCCCACATTACCACGTCGGCTGCTCAGGATGGTTCTACTGGCATTGGCGGGGCGCATTTTACCCGGCTGATTTGCCAACCGCCTCCTGGTTTGAACACTATGCCGACCACTTCCAAACCGTTGAGTTGAACGCACCTTTTTATTCCTGGCCGACAACCAGCACCATCCAATCTTGGCTCCGGCAAGCAGCACACCGGGATTTTATTTACACTGTTAAAGTGTCAGAGCTCATCACCCACGTAAAACGGTTCGCAGGGACGAAATCGTTGGTCCGGGACTTCGGTCATATCGCTGACATTCTCGGTCCGCGCATGGGCTGCTTTCTTTTTCAGTTGCCTCCAAGTTTTCATTTTACCCCGGCGCGTCTTGAAAAAATCGTGTCTCAGCTCGACGAGGCCCAGCGTAATGTCGTCGAATTCCGGCATCGAAGTTGGTGGGACGAGCGCGTGTTCGCTGCTTTTCGCCGGGCAGGAATTATATTTTGCTCATGCAGCGGACCTCGACTGCCCGAGGACCTGATCAAGACGGCAGATGACATCTATATCCGTTTTCACGGGACCAAACAATGGTATCGGCACGACTACACACTGCCGGAATTGGCCGCATGGGTAGAAAAAATTCGTACAAGCGGAGCTGCGCGAGTGTGGGCATATTTCAATAACGACCGTGACGGACATGCGATTAATAATGCCCGCGCACTACTTCATCTCGTCTCTAGAGAACCTCTGGCAGAGGCAACGACTGGTATAAACGAGACGGGGCGCGCCGAGCCGTGCTCAGTTCAAAACGAGGACTAAACGCTTTCATTTTCAACAAGGTCTTTTAGGATATCTTCGATGAACAAGGACGATGCGAGCATTCTGGAGGCGGCTCGGCTTGAAAAAGAGGCGGCAAAGCAGGCACTGCGCAAAGCTTTCGAAAGATTCGTTCAAGATGAGGGGATGGTCACGGAATACGATTTAGCCCTAGGCCGTTTTCAATCAAAGGAGTCCGCTTATCGCGCCATGATTCGACGGTTGCTGTTTAATAAAAGAGAGCAGCTATAACAGGTCCGGAAATCTCGCATCCTGGCAGACTTGCATTTAGCTTCGAGCTTAAGATCGGGGCAGACCTGAAGCCAGAAAGCTCCGAGTTGATATTATACAGCCGCAGAGTCTTCGTCCGGCCACTGTGCGAGCAAAAGCGATAAGATCCAACAGGTTTTTCGCCGTAAGCGTGAGCAAGCAGCAGATCGCCAACGTCTTCACATCCGTCTAGATTCCGTTTGTCGTGGTCTCGAAAAAAAACCAACACGATCCGGCATGCCGTTGAACTGTGCTAGCAAGCCTCACTGAGAAATGAAAAACAGCGTTCACTGCCGCGCATCGATTCGATACCAAACAGTACTATCAGCTTGGCGAACTCGGCATCCTGGATCAGCGCACAGAGCTCATTGACGGAGCCATCAGGACTGAACAAAAAGATACCATCCAAAGACGCCGCGTTTCCTTTTAGACGGACTGCTGTGCTTTTTCCCAAAGTAGACCCAACGTGCAGTCAAGAGCATGATGTTGGCTCGATACTTGTAGAAGGCAGATTTGATGCTGACCTGCTCGTGCATTAGGCGAAGTATCCGGCAGAGTGCTCCAAGCAAGTCGGAGGGTCTCCTCCAAGTATGCATAATCAGTGGCGTTGTCGGCCATTAACACAACGCGATTAACAGAGACGGAATGTAGCAACATCCCGATCTCAAAGGTACAACCTCGACGGGCAGAGCTAAATCCGCGGAGGTCCATTAGTACGACGTCTACGTGTCTAGCCAAATAAGCGACAGTCATTTGCCAAGTATCCAGGTGACAGAAGAAGTCTTCTATCCGATAAAGTCCATCAGGATCGGGCCCCGGTTTATGTTTCAGAAGGCGATGTTCCAAATCCTCTCGGTTCTTCACAAATGAACGACTTAATCGTCCGCTCAGAAATTCGAAGAATTCGTGCGGCTCGATGGTACTATCGACAAGATCCGTCCCGGCGATCAGCCGGACTGGTCCGAAATACCTCCAACTTTTCATGATCTTTTCAACAAGCAAATGCCCTCGTCGGTCAGATCGGAACACGCGTAGAAGCAATAGCTTAAAAGACCCTACCGCCGGTGAGATTCCGATACTCGGCCGAAACAGCCGATACGTATATAGTTTGTAACCACCAAACCCCGCGAGCGTGCAAATCGATGCCACTAAACCAAATGCAAAATAGAAAAACAAAAAAGAGGTGAAAGTAAAAATCGCCATTAAGACGTCAATGGTCAACATCTGGTCACTTGCGCGCCTGGTTAGGTAACGGACAGCCAGCCACCGAATGAAAAGCCAACCCATGGATACCCCAATGAGAACCGTAATGATTGGTAAGCTAACCAACAGAAACTTGTACCCCAGCGTCATCCGCTCAGCATGATCGGCTCTGATCAGGCGCCAAGTATCTGAAAAAAGCATCTCGATCGCTTCAGGCACATTTGTAGCCTCGTCCAGATATCGCATCACGGCTGTGGGAAACGGGAGTTGCGCTAAGTCCTCTCGAATGAAGTGCACCGGTCCTATGAAGTCCGCGAACAATAAAGCTCCGTAGGTATGGCCTATAATTATGACGCAGACAAAGATGAGTGTTGCCCCAAATACGATGGAACCGACGGCGCGAACTCGACGCGCATTTAACAGCAAGACTACCCCGGTAGGTAAGCCGGCGATTAACACCCACAATCCTACAAGATCCGCACCGCGAAGCGTCCATCCCAAACCCCAAAGCGCTGCAATCAGGGCGAGGACGCTAACGATTAGAAAACGAAGCTGCCTAGTCAAGATCATCGCAACGGCCAGAGTAACCGGTGTCGCTGTTTGCAGGAAATAAACGGCATAAAGTAGAACGTAAGCGCCAATTTGATGCTGAGTGCGAGGTTTATGGCTATCTAGGAATTTGATGGACATAATTGCCGCCAAAACCACTGGGTGTGCACAGGCTGCCAGACCAAATATTGCGGCGAGCCGCCAGGCACGCTGGCGTGCTGCCGCGACTATAGGCGAGGCATGGGCAGCGCGTATCCGTTCGTTCGTCACATCAATTCGTTTGATCTGGAGGTCTCCAAACGCTCTGCTTTGAACAGGCCGTTTGTCGGCCTCCGGCCTTACAGCGCCCACGGTGCCTTGCATCGAACGCGCTACCTGTTTTCGGAATGTGCGGATTAAAACGAGTGTGCCTGTAATAGTAATTGGCAGAGCTAGCAGCAGGCCGACTAAAATCGGAGCAATTCCCACACCCAGTGTATCAGTTCCGCTGATCACGCTCATCAAACGCCTATCATATCCAAGGTGAACTGACCAGATTTCTGAGTTCAAACGGCTGGTAGACTTCAGCGCCCAGAATTGTTTCCACTACGCCAATCGGGATCTCGGGCGCGCTTTCAATACTGAGTTCATCCTCCAGTACCCCTCAGAGTCGGAATTGAGCAGCCGGATCCGATGCGGTTTTCGCGACGGAGAATCCTTGCCTCATCGGTGTATCCCAAAACATTTTTTTAGCTAATCCCTCAACATGTATTTTGTACTCTTGCCAATGATCGTTGGCGTGACTGCGGTTACATTCGAGTCGAGAACACCTGGCGCCCCGACCCATTGCGGGATTAGATAGGCAAGGCCGACAACAAATCCAGCGACACTTCCAATAAAAATGATACCCGCGGATGGTAAAGGCTCAGGTGTCACGCTCGAGGATAGGTCTTGCAGCCTTCCCGGACGTGGAGGTCGATCTGGCACAGCTGTTCTGCTAGCATCCGTTACGGCTCCGTTGCTTGACGGACGAGCCGTCCCCAACCGAGTGAATCTACTCTCCCGCCCTTGGACAAAAAAATGAACGAGTCGAATAATGACCGTTGGCAATTCTGGATTGATCGTGGGGGTACTTTCACCGACATTGTCGCGCGAGCTCGGGATGGAACTATTCGAATCGCCAAGTTGCTTTCGGAAAATGCGGATCAATACCGAGACGCCGCTATCGCAGGGATTCGGCAGATATTCGCGCTTGGGAATGCTGAACCGATTCCGGCAGAGAAAATTGAAGCGGTCAAGATGGGGACGACCGTTGCCACAAACGCTCTACTGGAGCGCAAAGGAGAGCCGACGGTGCTGCTCATCACGCAGGGGTTTCGTGATCTGTTGCGAATCGGAACGCAGCAACGACCTC
>JAFAXJ010000010.1 GCA_019241095.1 Verrucomicrobiota bacterium
CGATTGGACTTTTAGGATCTTGCCCGAGCGCATACGCATAAGGCCAGTTGCGCATGAAAGCCGCGTTGCCAGCCTGCCAAACGTTTCTCGCTTCCTCTTCGCCGTATGTTACTACGCCCTGAGGTGAGATAGTGCCAATCCAGCTGCGAGCGGTATCGAGAGCTTTCTTCGCCTCCGGATTGTTGATAGTGACCTTCTTATTTGGATCAACCACAGTGCCGCCTCCGAAGCCATAGATCCATTCGACTGCGTTACAGGTTACGCTCTCGCTGGCCTTACCTTGAAATACAAATCCTTGAAAGTCAGGCTTTCCGCTTTTGCGCTCGCCGTCCTGGATTTTTTTTGCCATGTCAGCAAGTTCTTCCCACGTCTTTGGCGGTTCTTTGTAGCCGTACTTCTGAAGAAGATCGGTTCGATAGTAAAGGATGCCGGCATCGGTGAACCATGGAACGGAGACCAGCTTTCCTTTCACGGTATTATTCTCGATGATGCGCGGGAAGAACTCCTTCATATCGGCATCCTTGACATACTTCTTCATGTCGACGGCGTGCGGCGCAACGATGCCCTGCCAGATCACATCAATCATGTACACGTCAACGTCCGGGCTTTTTGCAGCCCAATATTGCTGGAACTGTTGAAGCGTAGCAGATGCGTCATTCGGACGGCTGATATACTCGAGAGTATTACCAGTTTTTGTTGCCCATTCTTGAGCCTGAATCTTCGTCCATCGACCGCCCTCGCCGACATCCGAGTCACCCGCAAAACGAACGGTTGCTCCGGAGGCATGAAGCACGGGACTAAAAACAGTGACAACAGACAAAACGCTCAGAAAGTTCAGAGCATTATGCCCCAAGGATTTTTTTGTGAGACTCATGGGGGGTTTAAAATCTAATCAGTAAATTACGGTTAATCCTAACTTTTCCAAGGTGTCAAGCCCTCAAGAGCCTTTACTTTGGACCAGCTTTGAAACTTTATACGCCTATTAGTTGGCTCGCAGGAAGAACAATTTACATTTATCTTTGAGGCGGCGGAAAATCTCATGCGCATTTTAGTGGTCGATGACGAAAAGAATATCAGGCGTGCCATGGTTATGGCTTTGGAGTCCATTGATCACCAGGTTACTGCCGTTCCTTCGGGTGCAGAAGCGATCCAACAGCTGAGCCGGAGTTCCTTTGACGCTGTTTTCCTCGACTTAAAACTGCACCTTGAGAACGGGTTGGATATCCTTGCTGAGATTCTGACCCTCGCACCGAAAATAGCGGTGGTAATAGTGACGGCTTTTGCTTCCATTGAAACTGCTGTCGAAGCAATGCGAAGGGGGGCCTATGATTATCTCCCAAAACCCTGCACTCCAGACCAGGTCAGACAACTCCTGGTCAGGATTGAGCGGACAAAAAATCTCGAGAACAGAGTTCTCGAATTGGAGTCTCAACTCCAGGCTGAATCGCCTGCCGGCGATCTGAGTACCCATTCTCCCGCTATGCAGGCGGTGTTGGAGACCGCTTTCAAAGCGGCTAATAGCGACGCTACGGTATTGATCCTGGGAGAGAGTGGCACGGGAAAAGGCGTCCTTTCTCGAGCTATGCATAGTCGCAGTCCGCGCAGATCCGGGCCGTTTGTCACGGTGAGTTGTCCAAGCCTCTCTCGCGAGTTGTTGGAGAGCGAGCTTTTTGGACACGTGAAAGGAGCTTTTACCGGTGCTTATGTAGAGACGCAGGGTAAGGTAGCCGCAGCTGCCGGGGGAACATTGTTCCTCGATGAGATCGGTGATCTTCCTCTTGAAATACAGTCCAAGTTGCTTCGTCTTCTTCAAGAGCGGGAATACGAAAGAGTGGGTGAAGCCAAACCAAGACACGCAAGCGTTCGTGTGATTTCCGCAACTAATCGCGACCTTGCTCAAGCGGTGAGTGAGGGCAGATTTCGGGAGGATCTCTATTATCGGCTGAACGTGATCACATTTCGCCTCTTGCCGCTTAGAGAGCGGATCCAAGACTTGGAAAGAATCGCCAATGGTTATCTTCGTTTTTTTTCTACGCGTTCTGGAAAAACCTTCGAAGGTTTCTCGCCGGAGGCGCTTGCGGCAATGCACGCTTATCGCTGGCCCGGTAATCTGCGTGAGTTGCGCAATCTGATAGAACGTGCGGTGATCTTGAGCTCGGGCGAGATGTTGGAAGCTGCGGATTTGAGGGATCTGGCGCCTGCTCAATCGCAGCTTCGTGCGGGCGAACGAATTACCCTGGAAGAACTTGAAAACGAGCATATTCGAAAAGTGCTGGCTAACTCACGCACAGTTGACGAAGCCTCAGCCATTCTTGGCGTTGATCCCGCTACGCTTTATCGAAAGAAAAAGAAGCTTTGAAGTTGCCGTTTTGTAGTGCACAGGGTCTTCAGATCAACCGGTTCCCTCAGGGCCAAAGGTCGTAGTCCAGCAATTCACCGCCGGGGCTCGCGCCAACGTAGCGACCATTCCGTTGGGGGTAGATGAGGACTTACCGCGAGAGTTGCCATTTTTGCGCCTGAACTGCAGCAGTGAATTGCTGGGCTATGATCTGTGATTTCTCACGTACTGCAGTCGTGCGTTGCAAGTCGCCGAAAAGCAAAGACTCGCGATTTGCGAGCCTGCAAATCATTACTATAAATGCTATTATTGATAAGTTTATTATTGTAAGCCACTTATGAATATTAAATAAGGCTGGCATAGCAGACGCTAACTTAGGGCTGAGAGCGATGGGTATAAACCGCCTAGTTCCGCCGATTACGCGGGGTGACGATTTCTGGACAGTATCTCGATGAAAAGACGAATTTTCCTCGGGCTAGCTCCCATCCTGGTCATGTTTGT
>JAFAXJ010000041.1 GCA_019241095.1 Verrucomicrobiota bacterium
GCCCAAAAGGCCAAGGCTCCTCGAAGTCGCGACTAAATCCATTGTAAGTCCCTCTTCCGATTGGGCTTGTTTGACTCGGAGGATTGCCAATCCTGCTGTAGGGGTCGGTGCTTTTGCTTGCACACGAGGTAAGCGCTAACAATCCGATGAGAGTCAAGACGACATTGCATCGCATGTACGATCTTTATATCCTATGAGGCTTGATTCCAATTGAAAGCTTATCTGCATGTCTATTTGAATTCAGGAAGTTAGTTTGTTTGAATTTATCAGCACCTTTGGATTATCAGAAAACGCATGGATGCTTGCGCTGATGGCTGCGATGTGCCTCGGTATGTCCAAGACGGCTATCTCAGGCGTCAGTTTGATAGGGATAGCCCTGATGGCGGAGGTCTGGCCGGCACGAGCTTCAACTGGCATCATTCTTCCGATGCTTGTATTTGGCGACTTGTTTGCAGTCACGTTCTACAACCGGCATGCTCTTTGGAGCGAAGTTCTACGGGTACTACCCCCAGCTCTCATCGGGGTTCTCATAGGTTTTTTCTTGTTCCGACTGCTACCCGCAGGAACTTTTGCGCCTATCATCGGATGGACAATTCTCGTTTTAGTTCTTTTGCAAGCGTTGCAGACGGCGAATAGGCTTTCTTCGAGTCAAGCAGAGTCCCTAACTGTCCGCAGCTGGGAACGCACACTCTTTTTTTGGTCGTTGGGGATGATGGCCGGTGTAACTACAATGCTGGCGAATGCTTCCGGCCCAGTAATGACGATTTATCTGTTGGCTGCGGGCCTTGCAAAATACGAGTTTATGGGCACAAGCTCGTGGGTTTTCTGTTTGTTGAATCTTTGTAAGCTGCCATTCAGTTACGCGCTGGGTTTGATTAACGGGCATTCGTTGACATTTAACTTGTTGCTGTTGCCCGCAGTCGCTTTCGGAGCTCTGTTAGGGAAATGGCTGCTAACCATCATACCCCAGAAATGGTTTGAGCGAATCCTACTCCTATCAGCGGCCTTGGCTGCACTCCGGCTGATTTGGCGTTGATACGAAACAGTTCCGCAACGGAATGAAACGACAGTCTATATTTTTCGCTCTCAGAAATTCGACTTTTCGTGGGATGTGGTTAGCCAGCGTATTGTCGGGTTGTTGCGTGTCCGCCCAGGATACAGCGGCGACTTGGACCATGCATATGCTGGGAGGTTCGACGTTTTTTATCTCTCAAATGGCAACTGCGGCGGCCTTACCGCTATTCTTGTTCACTCTCCCCGCAGGCGCTTTCGCAGACATGATCGATCAAAAAAGCCTGTTGATCGGTACAAACCTCTGGCTTGCCGCAAGTGCCGGAATGTTTGCAGTTTTCGCATTTCTTCATTGGCTTAATCCTTACCTGATCCTTAGCTTCATCTTTTTATTCGGTCTTGGATTTGCACTCTCGGCGCCTGTCTGGAGTGCGGTCGTTCCCGCAATTGTAGACAAGGAAGAGCTGGCTTCAGCAGTGACATTAGGGGGATTGCAGATGAATATCTCCGGAATTATCGGTCCTGCGCTTGCGGGTATCCTGATTCCGTTTTGCGGGCCTTATTGGATCTTTGTGCTGAACGGCGCGTTTTTCTTTATAGTGATTGCAGCGGTGGCGCGCTGGCAGCAACCTTACTGCCGATTACCGCTTGAAAATTTTTTTGAGTCGTTCGCAGCTGCGCTTCGATATATTCGCTATGCGCCGGGGATGCAGATTGTTTTGGTGAGGAATGTCCTCTTCTCAATTTTTATTGCGCTGATTCCATCTCTCATGCCCGTTGTAGCGCTCCGGGATGCACATCTGAGATCGAGTGGATTAGGTTTACTTTTTACCAGCATGGGTGTCGGCTCGGTCTGCAGCGCCGTCCTTTTAATACCGCACGCGCGCGCCCGGTTCGCTCCCAATCGATTGACGATTATAGCGAACAGCTTTTTGACCGTTGTCTTTTGCATGCTTGCCTTTGTACGCAGGCCGGAACTTTTGATGATCGTTGCTGCATTGGCTGGTGCATCGTGGACAATGGTGGCTGCCGAGATCTGGATTGCTGGCCAAAGGGCTATGCCAGACTGGGCACGAGGGCGAATGAATGCAGCACATATTATGATTGCCCAAGGCGCTCTCGCCGGTGGCGGCCTGATTTGGGGGACCGCGGCTTCGGCTTTTGGAACCCGCTGGACGCTCTTATCAGGCGCCGTCCTGCTTCTAGTTACTTTGTTCCTGGCAATACCTTTTTCGCTGGATGTCATTTCCGACTTAAACCTGGACCCCGCGCCTCTTATCCCACCTTGGAAACACGCATCACACAGTCCGCGATCCGGTTTGATTACTCTGACGATAGATTTCGATATTCCTCAAGAAGATCGAGATCGTTTTCTCCTCCTGATGAAGCAACTCCGTTTAGCGCATTTGCGGAATGGGGCTTTTTACTGGCGTCTGGATGAGAATCTGTCCACTCGAAATGAGTATCGCCTGGAGATGCTGTTTGGTTCGTGGTCGGAATACGTGTCATCGCTTCAGCGTATGACCAAAGACGAACGAGTTATTCACGACACCATTTGGAGTCTGCATGCCGGCACTCAAGAGCCGAGGGTGAAACGCTTTTTATCTGTTGATCGAGAAGTCCTTAATCAAAGGCTAGAACTCGCACCAGCAGCAAAGTAGTTCTCGCTCTGATCAATCCTTAATACCGTTGAGCAGAAAACGTTTGACTATACTATCCAGTCAACTAAGCTGCTGCAATGAGAAAGCCGAGTGATACCAGGCTCAAGCTTCTTCAGACAGCACTCGATCTGTTCTGGGAAAAGAGTTACGGGTCGGTCAGTGTGGACGACATTTGTGCGTGTTGTGGCGTGAATAAAGGTAGCTTCTATTATGCTTTTAAATCCAAATCCGAGCTGTCGATCGCGGCACTCGAACATTACTGGGCTCACAGCTGCAGGCCAAGTTTTGACGCGATATTTTCCGATCAGGTTCCTCCTCTCGAAAGACTGCAAACGTATTGTCAAACCATTGCAAATAGCCAGTTGGCTAAATACCAGAAAACAGGTAAAATATGCGGATGTCCCTTTAGCTCACTCGGTTGTGAACTGAGTACGCAAGATGATCCGGTCCGCGAAAAGATCCAGGAGATTGCGGCACGCACGATTAAATACATTGCTGGTGCCGTTCGTGACGCGATTGAGGAGAACTTGATTAAACCGCGAGTGTCTGCCGGCGAAATAGCCAAACAGGTTTACTGCTATGTCGTGGGCTGTGTGATGCAAAGCCGGATAGAAAACAACTCCGACTCCTTGATAAACCTGAAAGCAGGTGTGTTTCGGATTCTTGATACAGCTTGAGGTTTTTTTGGTTTATTGATTAACTGACTGGTCAACATACACTCCTATTTTATGTTACAAAATGATTGTTCTCAACCGTTTCGAACAGGACGTACATTCGTGATCTCGCCGGCAAACGATTCTTACGCCATGGCTTTTGCCCAGTGGGTCAATCTGTCGAATGTTCAGAGCTGTCAACAACGGACCGCCGTTAAAACAGAGAAGTTCGCCTCGCAGTTTCCAATCGGCACATTTTGTATACCGTTCCTTGAGGAGTAACACTGACTCGTCATACTCTTCTAAAAGCAGCATCAGGAGAATAAGGTGAGTAGATCTTTTCATTCCATCGAGCCTGTTGCGCCCTCGGTGTTGCATCGCGCCTGGAACGCGTTCCTCGAGCTGCACTTTGAAACGGAGAGCAAGGATTTCGGATGGATCGAAGGACTGCGAGCGGCAGTAGGGATCACCGTTCCCGCTATTGCTGGCCTTCTCGCAAACCATTTATCTCTGGGAGTTCTCGGTTCTTTTGCGGTAGTCTGGATTCTTTCTTGCGACTTAGGCGGATCTTACAGACAGAAAGCAAACGATCTCAGTGCAGCCGGAATAGTCATTCTGTTTGCATACCTTTTCTCAGGCCTGATGATTGGCTCGGTCTGGAGGTATATTGCCGGGGTATTTTTATGGGTGTTTGCGGGAGCAGTGATCGGCGTTGCTGGAAGCGCGGCCGCTCAGGCTGGGTTAGTCAGTTCCACGATTGTAATAACCTCTGTCGTGCTCATCGTTCCGAGCGAATTCTGGATCAGATTTCTGATCTGTGTGTTCGGGATATTTTGGGCAATAATCCTGTCAATTGCTCTTTGGCCAATCCGGGCCCATTCACCGGTATTCACGGCGGCAGGGAAATGTTTGGCACGCCTGGGTTCAATGAGCGAAAGCTTCTGGATTGGAGCGGCCACTGTTCGAAGACCTGCACGAAACCTTGATTTTGCTCTCGCCTACGACAGGCTCGTGACGAGCATAAATCAAGCTCGACAAATGTGGGGAATGGTCCGGGCTCGGCGAGGCGGTCCGACTACGCGTGGTATCCTTCTGCTGTCCATCATCGAAATGATTGATGACATAGCGCGCACCCTGGTAACTCTTCGGGAAGTTATCAATCTCATAGGCGAACAAGTCTGGTTCGAGCCGGTCCGAGGTAAGTTGACTGAGCTCACCGACTCTCTTTCAATTACATTTGCGAGAGCAGCTTCGGCTTTTGCAAGGCGGGGAGGATTGGTCGATGTGGGCATTGTGCAGGAAACTTTCCGAGAATTCGAACGATTCGCGGCAGCAGATACCGACTTTAGACACGCTTATCAAGAGAATGAACTCTTGCAAACCGGCCGTCACCTTGTCAACCAGGTAGCTGAGCTTGCCAGAATGATTCATGAACTTGGTTCCCCATCCCCCCAGGTTGAGCCTCCTCCCGAAGCTCGGTTCGGGCCGAAACCCAGAAGCTATAACTTCTTTGCGGAAGTGCGAAGCGGCTTGTCTTTCCGGTCCAGCAGTTTTCAGCATGCTCTGCGGCTCGGCATGGCGACTGCATTCGCAAGTCTGTTAGCTTCAACAGTGCACCTCACACGAGGTTACTGGATCCCAATGACGGTCGTGTTAGTGCTGAAGCCTAACTTCGGAGGAACATTGCAGCGCTCCGTTCAACGAGTTACGGGGACAGTACTTGGCGCCATAGTAGCTTCCATATTATTGGTCAGCTTACAGGGCTGGTTGGTCGTCCTGGCACTAGGGATTTTAGCGTTCGCTACCTTTACGTTTCGAAACCGAAACTACGGTTTATTTGCCTTCGCGCTTACACCCATGGTCATGTTGATGCTCGACCTTGCACATCCGACAACAATCATCGACAGCGCTCTCCGCGTTCTTTACACTGGTGCTGGAGGCGTGATCGCTCTCGTCAGCGGCTATTTGCTTTTTCCGAGCTGGGAAAAGCCGAAACTGCCGGTTCACATCGCGAAGGCACTGCATGCAGAGGCTACCTTTTTACGAGCGGTCGCGAATAGAATCGCTGGTCAGAAGGAGCTGAGACCGACTGCAGAATACAGACAAGATGCAGCCATTGCTGTGTCCAATGCCGCTACAGCAGCACAGCGACTGCTAAGTGAACCAGCGCATTTGAGAGGAGATGTAGAAGCGTCGCTCGCCACGGTGTACTACTGCAGAAGAATATTCCATGTGCTCACAGCCGTTTCTGATTACCCAACTCGTGGCTATATAAGTATCCGTTCCGAGGAACTACTGCCCGCAATGCAAGTATTAGCCGAAAGCTTGAGTGATTTGGCAACGAGCTTGGAAACACGAACCGAACCAAGCCGACTGACGAAGGTCTCCAACCTTATTCGAGAATTGGCGTCGATCCGATCATCCGCGGCGGCCAGCAGGACTGATGTTGAAGAAAAACCCGAGCTTTGGCTTTCAGCACATTTCAGAAACCTTGGAGATTTGATTCTCTCTCTTCGCGGAGCTGCGGTCCGGGTATTGGGGGTTAACATTTTAATTCCCAGCTCAAGAGCCTCTACAGAAGTAGGTGATGAAAGGTTAGTTTAGACCTGCACAGGACGAAGGATTAATAGAGCATCGGTCCTACGCGGAGCATAGGACCTACTCACCGCTTCAGTAAAGACCGGAACGCCGCGGATAGACCGCGCATGCTGCAATCAACCAACTAACAGATCTGATCTGTCGCTACATCGATTATCACCGGCTAACAATCGCGTGAAGTTGTCCAATTTCTTCGACGCCAAAGAAGGCAGTTATTGTAAGACGATATTAGCTCACTTCGGCTTCCAAACTTCTTGAGTATGCTGCACTGCTTCATGGGCAACACTGGAGTCGATTCCGGGTTCGTCCTGCAATTCTCGGACAACAATGTGCGGCATAATCTGGTTAATCTCCATGATTACCTTCGTTAGTTCTTCCAGGTGCCGTTTGGCGATATCCGCCACTGGTTGATCATGCACAGCCAACCCTGTCGTATGCATCATATTGTAGGATATTGCAGCTAAGTTGAATGCAACATAATCATCTCGCAGCATTCGTGAGACAGGATCCTTGCGCACCTTATCATAAAGACCTGCAGCAACTCCAAGCACTCCAGTAACACTCTCCTTAACAGCTTTTGCAATTGGTGTTCCAACGCGCTCGCACTGTTCGTGCAACTCTGTACTGAAGCGCTCAAATAGTTGTCGAGATTCGCGAACCAGTTTCGAAGCTTCCGGATCATTCTTTACTCGCTCATCCTCATCCTGACGTACAAGTGCTTCCAGGATATGTTTGTCCAAGGATGCCAAATCGCTTAGGTACAGACGCAATGCAGGATTAGTGTCGTTTTCGTTAGCCATATTGTTCAGTGATCGTTTCAGCATGTGGCCGTGGATTGGGAAGAAGCGATAGTATGTTAGTAGTCAGCGTGAAAAGAACACATGAGCGTAGCCAACAATAATCAAACAATCTTCTTCCATCCTGACACTTTACCGATTTATTCCATCGCTAAGATTGCATCCAGTCCCGTGCTCGTGGTCGCTCCTCATCCAGATGATGAATGCTTCGGGTGCGGCGGGGCAGTTAAACTTCTGCGCGACGCGGGATGTGTAGTCCATGTTCTGATCGTCAGTGACGGTACCAAATCTCACCCTAACTCATGCCGATATCCTGCCGAAAAACTACGGCTTCTGAGAGAACGAGAGACAATGGGAGGGCTCTCTATTTTGGGAGTTGAACCTTCGTATATCAGCTTTTTACGGTTGCCGGACGGAGCTGTGCCGTTCGGCAACCAAGCTGGTTTCAAAGAAGCGGTATCGGTCTGTGCTGAGAAGATTGGGGCGATTAAGCCTGAAATTCTGTTTGTACCGTGGCGGTATGACCCGCACAGGGATCACCGCGCTACTTGGGAGATTGTGAAAACGGCTGGTTGCTGCATCGGGCGAATGCTCGAATACCCGATATGGGATTACGATCATAAACAAAGCCGAGAAGTTCCAAGCACATTTGTGGTCTGGCGTTTAGACATCCGAAATGCTATCGAGACGAAGCAACTGGCGATCGAGATGTATCGCTCTCAAACAACTAATCTCATCGACGATGATCCGGATGGGTCGCCGCTTCCCGCCGCCTTCATCCAAGAATTCCGGCGTCCCTGGGAGCTTTTCATTGAAAAAAACGTCAGACCCGGTGTTGCAGTTGATCTTAAAGCTGACAATAGCTGATCGAGCTTATAAGCAAACCTAGATTTGCCGGTCAGCAAACCTGGTTCAGCTCACAATCTATTTGTCCTCATCCACAGGAAACGTCCACTTTGCGGTTTCTTCCGAAACACCCTGGATTCCAGGATCACCAACCTCGCTGGATTGTGCAGAAACGATCTCATTTTCGGTATCGGCGTCCGTCTCGCTTTGATGAGAGTTAGGATCAACAGTACTCACGCAGGTGGTTTCGTGTCGGGGCCGTTCTCTGGTTGTAAATTAAAGAGCCGTATCTGCTTGCTTCTAAGCGAACATCTATTTTGTTCTGTCAAGACCAAAATATTTAGCCAATGCCAAAGAAAAGTCAGCTTGAAATAGAAGGCAAAAGCTTACAGGTCTCCAATCTCGAAAAAGTTCTATACCCGGATGTAGGATTTACCAAGGGCGATCTGATCAATTACTACATTCGAATATCGCCTGTGCTATTGCCGCATATGAATCAGCGCCCAATCAGTTTGAAGCGATATCCTGAAGGTGTAAACGGCTTCTATTTTTATGAAAAGCAATGCCCCGTTCATCGCCCCGATTGGATGTACACCACGAGGGTTCCAAGTCGCCGTGAAGCCGGTTTCATCGACTATTGCATGATTAACGATTTACCTGCTCTGGTTTGGGCGGCGAATCTTGCTGATCTCGAATTGCACACCTTTCTCCACAAAGCTCCCAGGATTGACCGGCCAACTATGCTGGCGTTTGATCTCGACCCCGGACCTCCGGCCGACATAGTAGCGTGTTGTACAATCGCTTTGCGTCTGAAGAAGCATCTTGAAGTTTTCAATCTCCAAAGTTTTCCAAAGACCTCAGGTTCTAAAGGGATGCAAGTTTACGTTCCGTTGAACACAAAAGTGGACTATGAACAGACCAAATCTTTTGCCTTAGAGCGAGCTCACGATCTTGAAGAGGAGTCGCCTGAAGAGGTTGTCTCTAAAATGCAAAAGAAATTACGATCGGGGAAGGTCTTTGTGGATTGGAGCCAAAACGATCCGCACAAAACGACAGTTTGCGTGTACTCGTTGCGGGCAAGGCCAAGGCCGACAGTATCGACTCCAATCTCGTGGGACGAAGTGTCGAAAGCTGCTGAGAAGAAAGATCCGAAATTGCTCGAGTTTGAATCCTCTATCGTACTCGAGCGAGTGAAAGAACATGGCGATCTATTTGAAAAGGTTCTGACGCTTAAGCAGAAGTTAGCTCTACCTAGACAGGTTTCGCGCTAACAGCTTTCAGCTTCGCTGGGCGGGTGAAAACGTTCTCGAGGGAGTTTTTTTTGAAGGTTATTCGGCTCAGTGGGATTGAGTTGTAGCACCCAGGAGCCATGTTTGAGCTGGTTTTGATTGTGCGGGATTACTATCGTAGGCTTTTCAGTCGAAACACATGCGGTAGATGATTTTGAGCCAGCGTTGAGCCAGGCGGCGTAGCGGCATGACCATGCGCGTGAACACCTCACGACACTGCGAAATAGGCTTTCGGTTCCGATGCCGGCCCTCGAGCTGGTGCACGCTACTAGGAAGAGCGTCGGACCGCTTTTCTGAAGCCTGTCTGCTCTCGGCCAAAACCACGTCTTTTCGCAGGCATAAAGCTTCTTAATTGCCCCTTGCCGATTTGCTATCTGTTAAGCGAGCTTTTTCCAATAGCAAAAAGATGCAATAACGTTCAACCTCAGCCGCCAACGAGGAGGACTTCCACGCCGTCAAATGCAGTTCCCATGCCGATATTGCGCCACCGCGCAAACTCCTGAGACATAGCGCCACTTTTCTTTTCCCACAGACCGATGGCGTCCGCGCCCAGGAGCAGACGCAAGGGCGGATCGTCGCTTCCAACGGCGGCGATCATTGCCAACGCGGCCTTGTGCGGATCGCCTGGCTGCTTGCCGTGGCTGCCGTAAAGATACTTTTCGATGGGTTCTAGCACCGGGCGATACGCGGCGATCTGGACGGCGGGTCGCATGTTCTTGTCGCCGGCAAATTCCGTGCGGAAGGCACCCGGCTCCACGATGGTCACATGGATACCCAACGGTTTTACCTCGTCATGGAGTGCCTCGCTCCAGCCCTCCAGGGCAAACTTGGAGGCGCAGTAGGGGCCAAAGCCGCCGACCGCGACCAACCCGCCAATGCTGGTCAGATTGAGAATGTGCCCGCTGCCTTGAGCGCGCATCGTGGGCAGCAGCGCGCGAGTGAGTTCTACAGCCGCGAAGAAGTTAACCTCCATCTGTTCGCGTAACTGCGCGGGAGAGAATTCCTCGGCGGCGCCGAGCGAGCCGCGCCCTGCGATGTTGGCTAGAACGTCCACCTGCCGGAACCTCTCCAAGACTGCACTGATGGCGTGCTCACGGGCACTTTCATCTGTGACATCCAACGCCACGGCAAGCGCCGCCTGCGGGTAACGGGCAGTCAATTCGTCTAAGGGCTCGGTGCGGCGCGCGGCAAGCACCGCCTGGTCGCCTTTTGCCAATACTGCTTCGGCCAAAGCACGGCCAAAGCCGCTGAAGAGCCGGTGATGAAGTAGGTTTTCGTGCTCATGATGAAGCTATACATTCATGCTCTCGGCCAAACTACGTCTTTTCGCTGGCATAGATTAACTTCCCGAATTGCTCCCAAATTGGTGTCAAAAGCACGACGTCCGGAGGTTCAACTAAGGCGCGCCCATTGTCCTTCATATCGGGCGCGCCGCAAGGGTGGGGAGCGTCGATTGCGCCCTGGTATGTTTTGGACAGGTTCTATGATGACCCCTAAAGAGCTTTCCTTCGGCTACACTTTTCAATAATCTCCAGCAGTTTTGCATGCCTCCAGAGCGCGCTTATAGGAAGATCCGTGTTTTTATCGCCTGTCCCGGTGACGTCGAAGACGAGAAAGCCCGGTTGCTAAAGGTCATTGAGAGTCTGCGATTCGACGCGGATGCTCATGGATTCTTTCTGGACCCGATAGAGTGGCGGCAATGTGTGCCCGATCTTGGTTTACCTCAGGAAGTCATTTTTGAGCAGGTAAAGCCGGAAGCATGGGATATCTTTATTGCTATTCTTTGGACCCGCTTCGGAACGCCATGCGGAGTATTTGACGTAGAAACAGGCCGAGAATTAACTGGAACGGAGGCAGAGATCGTCAGGGCCATCGAGATCCACCGTGCGCACGATTTACCGCGTGTCTTTATTTACCGCTCGACGCGCCCGCCCAATTCGCTGAGGGAACTTCGTGGAGATCAACTTAAGGCCGTGGATGACTTTTTGCAGGAGTGCGAGCGAGGCGGCAGGCATCCCGCGCTGGTGAAGCTTTACGAGCAGCCGGACGAATTTGAAAGGTTCGTCAGCGAGCACCTCCGAAAGACTTTGGCCACAGTCGATCTGACGGAAATAAAAAGCAAACAGGATTGGCAACAAGATCATTTGAAGGTTGTCCAACTAGTTCTGCCCCTTCTGTTGCCGATACAAGAACAGCAACACTTGATAAATTTGGGAATCCAAAATACGTCTGGTTACCGAGGCAATGATGCGGTGCGATCGGAATTGCGTCGTCTCCGATCGATGGGCCTAATAGAGAAACGTGCCGGGCGGAACATTGGAGAAATAAAAGATAACCACACCATCGACTTACAAGATTACGTGTATCTTACGAAGTCCGGCCAGGAGTGGGTGACAATCATTCAGGCAAATCAGCAATCGTTGTCCAGAGACCGAGAGGCGCAGATGCCGGGAGGTTAGATCAGAAGCAAGATCCGTCAGCTCGATGGCCAATGGGAAAACACAGCTGGGCGTTGGAAAGTGCGGGTGTTACAATGGAAATCCCCAAGTTCAAAAGCGCGTTCACCGCATCGGCCACACCTGCATGGGTACACTACTCCGTTGTTGGTGAGCTTGAAGCTACCGGTACCGGCGGCAGTAATCCAGCTGGATCGGGCTAAACGCGAAGTTTAACTCAGGCTGGACCAGGGGCAATCGGGGGAGCGGATTGGGTTTGAGGTTTTGCTACTTTTACCGGTCGAAACGCAACGTTTCATTATTTGGAAAAGGCGATCGTGCTTTAGTCGGATGTGCCTGCAAACGCGATCAGTGGGGGAGATCACAGAGGGCGTGCGGCTTCGGCAGCGCGGATGTATGGCGAGCCCAAGATCGTGTGGGCGTTCACCCCGGCCGAGGTATAAATTTTCCCACGGCGGATCCCAGATGGGGTGTTGGTGTCCGCCCGAAGGTGCGGGAAATGCGTCTGCGGTTCCCGGCATTAGGCCAATTGGGTGGCGGCCCGAGCCGCCACAGCGTTGTATCTGGCCATGAGCAAGCCAGCAAGGTTTTCCCACCACTCTCCGAGAAGGCGCGCCAGAGAAAATGCCGAATCTGCTACGGATAGCTCCTTAAAATTTGTGCCGTGGCGTTTCGTCAGCTTTTCGCTATGATTCAATTAGGAGAGCAATAATCTTTCGGGCGTATACCGATTGCCGTATACTCGACCAAGCTTTTGGCATTAAACGATCGCGGCTAAAGTATGTTTTTTTCTGAATTCCAGAAACAGCTTGGACGGAAACGCCCGCTCGATCGCTTGCCTGCGGGGAAATTGGGATTTGAAGCCGGTTTACAGCTGTGACGCTTGGTGAAAAGATCCGATTCTGTCCAGGATGCGGCAGTCCATCTGTTCAAACGCCAAACGATCGCGCCTTTTCGTGCCGCGCTTGTGACTTTGAATTTTTTCTGAATACGGCTCCGACTGTGGCCGGATTGATTCTGGATAGCCGCAATCCCGAGCAGATCATGCTGATCCGCCGTGGACGAGATCCTGGGAAAGGTAAACTGGCAATGCCGGGAGGTTTCGTTGATCCAGGGGAGAGCGCCGAAAAGGCGTTGCAACGAGAGGTCTTGGAAGAGCTTGGGTTGAGCATTGAGATTGATCGGTATCTCTGCTCGTTCCCCAACAATGACCTCTACCTAGGTACAATCTACCCGACGCTCGATCTCTTCTTCGTCGCTACAACTGATCGGTATTCTAAGCCGAAAATGCGTTTGCCCGAAGTCGTTGAGATCGTTTGGCGTGCCTTAAACAGCGGAGTCGAGGAAGATTTAGCATTTCCATCAATGCAAGCTGCTTTCAAGTACCTGCGCGCCGGAATATTTCCAATCTAACCTCAAGGTCGTGCGCTAAGAGCGAACAAAGGAATCTTATCAGGACGATGCCCAAAACAACAACTGCGAACCATACGAACCAGTTGCCCCAGGCCTGAAACAAGGTCGCTTCGTGCCCAACGGGTACCTGCCGGCGTGGGACTTCAACCTGGACCGCATTTGGCACGGGCACATGGCAATCATGCGCGGCGTGGAAGGCGGATTTAGTATGGCGCGCGCAGCCAGGAATGGCTATTTGCCGGTCAGCGACGATCACGGGCGAGTCCTGGCGGAAACTCGATCGAACTCAGGGACGTTCTCGACCCTCTTAGCCCCAATAGTCACCTCTGCTGCATCCGCGGCTTGCTGAAAAAATTAGATCGTCAATTGCCTGATCTCTGTCACGTACGGCAGCGATCTTCTCCGGCAGCACAATCACCGTGGCGCCGTGCTTTGCGATTATCTTCGCCTGCTCGGCATATGCCCTCAACAGGCTTGTCGCATCGGCCCCGACGGCAGCGGCTTCGGCCTTTCCTGCAGCATCCGAGGCGATAAGACCTACGGTCATGGTTGTGCGGTGACCGGTTGTCAGCAGCCGCACCGTACCGAATGCGAGCACAGCGAGGAGCACTCCGCTTATGAGCCAAACTACCTGCTTAGCACGGTGCGGCTCTCGTTGCGCAAGAAGAAGAACACGGCAAGGATTTGTTAACGCTAGCTTACCTTTAGCTAGGCCTTGACGCTGCCTGCCAAAGACCCTTTAAGGAAATAACGTTGGAAGCAGAGGAATACGATCAAGACGGGAATCATAACCAGCGTGGCATAAGCCAAGAGCGTTCCCCATTCGACCGTGTTCGTGCCGATCAGGTTAGCTAGAGAGAGTTGCAAAGTAAAATTCTGCTGGCTGTTGATAACAATCAAAGGCCAGAGATAATCATTCCATCTCCAGGTGAAGCTGAGAATGCAAACCGCTCCGAGAGCAGGAGCTGATAAGGGCAGAATTACCCGCCAAAAAATCTTCCAATCCGTTGCTCCATCGATTCTCGCCGCCTCAAGCACATCGTCTGGGATACCCACCATGTACTGGCGCATCATAAACGTGCCAGTAGCCGTGGCAGCCGGGGGTATGATGATTCCAATGAGGTTGTTTACCCAGCCTAAGGTCTTCAATACGAGAAACACGGGCACCATCAAGACCTGCAGCGGAACCAGCAGAACACTGATGATCAGCATCAAGATGAATTGACGTCCCAAAAACTTGTATTTAGCCAGCGCGAAACCAGCCATAGCGCTCGCCATTACCGTAAGCAAGCTGCTCAACGTGGCGACTATAAACGAGTTGAGAGCGTATTGTGGCACATTTCCGGTGGCGAAAACCGCCCTGAAATTCTCTAGCGTAAAGCTGCGCGGATCGAAGCTCGGCGGAAACGTAAATAGATTGCCTGAAGACTGAAATGCCGAGAACACCGACCAGAGCACCGGGGTCAAAAAAAAGATGCAAACGACAACAGAAACAATGTCGTATGCGAATTTCCGAAACGAATTCAGTTTCTCGCCTTTCATCCGGTGTCTCAGGTATATCAAACGGTTGACCGCAGTTTTGTGCGTCTGTTTCGAACGGGCACATTCATATCATTCCCTCCTGCTTGAAAAGTCGCATCTGCAACCAGGCCACAAATAGAATGATGGGTAGAATCACGACCGCTTGAGCAACTGCATAACCAGGCTGAAGGCGATTAAAGGCAGACTGGTACATATTCTGGACGATAAGGCGCGTAGCGCTACCGGGACCTCCTGCAGTCAGCAGCAGGATAGTCTCGAATGCCTGTGTTGCGTGAACTGTCGCAAGAATCACTATCAACAAAATCGTCGGCTTCAGCATCGGCAACGTGATGTGCCAAAACCGCTTCCATGCGTCAGCGCCCTCGATCCTTGCCGCCTCATAAAGTTCTGCATTTATCTGGCTCAGACCGGCCAACACCATCAACATGTAAAAACCGACCAAGTTCCAGACCGTGGTTACCACGACACTTACCCGCGCCGAGAAATCAGCCGAGAGCCAGGGCACGGTCGGCAGGCCCGCCCACTTTAAAAATCCATCAGTAACTCCCAGGTCCTCGTTCAGAAGCCATTTCCAGGCGGTCGCGACCACAACCGGCGACAAAACAAAAGGAATGTAAAACCCGACCCGAGCGAGGAGGCGTGCTGGCCGGCTTTCTCGTAAAAAGATGCCCACGGCGATGCTTCCGATCAGAATCAACGGAACAACCGTAAGCGTATACCATGCAGTGTTGAAAAGGCTCTCTCCAAACTGGGGATCCCTGAACAGCCGCAAATAGTTATTCAATCCAATGAATCTGGAGGTGCCTCGAATTGCGTCTATGTCCTGGAGCGACATCCAAAGCCCGTAAAGCATTGGGAAAAAACTGAAAAGCGTCATCATCCCAACGGTTGGTACCAGGAACAGATAGGGTGACCACCGGAAATGCTCCGGCCGCGGCGAGTAGAGGGTAGGCTGCGACTGAACTTTTTGAAGTTGTAAAGGCTCGTTCCGGGGGGAAGACATTTGATATTCTATTTACCTGCAGCTCTATCATCTGCAACGGCCTGGGATCCGAGCTGTCTCATGTTAGCGATCGCTTGTTCCAAAGGAGTTCTGCCAGTTGAATAAAGGATCAGTTGATTCAGAAGATCGTCCTGCAAATGATTCAATTCGGGTCTGGCCAGGTCTTCTGCAACCCATTCGGGGGTTACCGAGAGGTCATCTATCATTGGTTTCAAGTACTCGGCATATTTTCCGTAATTGACGGGAACGTCCTTCATCGGGCTCAGAAGCGACCCGCCGAGACTTTCAAGATAATGCTGCGTTATCGCCGGCTGCGCCCACCAAAGCAATACCTTCGCCGCATCATCGTGGTTCGGAGATTTGGTGAAGCCGATTAAAAATTCACCTCCGGGGCATGCTGCACGAATTGCGTCCTTCGGGAAATAAGTGGTACCAAATGGGAAACGTGTTCTTCCTTCCACAAGCGTCTTGAGCTCCCAGTTTCCCGCCCACATAAGTGCCGTGACATCGGTCTCGAATAGTTGGCCCCCATCCGTCTTTCCTGGCCAGGAGGACGTCGGGACCAGTTTCGCAGCCACTAAGCTGCGAAAATAGGTGAGAGCGCGGTTGGCCGCCGGCTCATTTGGAAGAAAGGTTGTTCCCTCAGGTGCGATCCAGCGTCCGCCCGCTTGATAAAGAAGGTTCGACCACCGTTGTATGCTACAGTCGTAAGCGACACCGATACGACAGGACGGCAGCTTCATCACTTTCTGCACCACATCTTTAAACTCTTCCCAGCTCCACACATGCGCTGAATCGACGGGCACGTTGATGCCAGCCTCCGCGAATAGCCGCTTGTTATAGAAGAGTCCGTTGACAGTGGCCTCGATCGGGATGCCGATAACTCTGCTTCTATCAGAGCGAATAAAAGCCTGGTAACTCGGTAGGTAACGATTGAGCAACTCCTCACCGTTAGTGTATCCCGCCAAGTCCAGCGCCTGCGGTCCGTAGGTTTGAATATATGCTGTTGTAAGCTCGAGGATATCGGGCGGCTCGCCGCCCGAGAGTAACGTGTTTATCTTAGCAATGAGAGCCGTGCCGTACTGAGCAATCGACACATTGAAATCGATGTCCGGATGCTCCTTGTGATATTGCCGGAACATGTTCTGGATCGGTTTCTCCGTGCTGGCGTTTGAAAGGAGCAGCACAGTGAGCGTTTTGGCTTCAACGGAGGACGCAGAACAAATTAAAAGCCATACCGCTGCCAGTTTAGAATAGAAAAGCTTCACATTCTGGGTCCGATTAAGGCAAAATTCACTCCAAAGGGGCCGGCAAAGTTTCGGTCAGTTCGCCTTCAGCCAAATAGGTTCTTAGCGTTCCGCAGAAGCCGAGCTTGCGATCCTCGTTCTCCGACTCGGCCGCAATTTCAAATATCCGGCCGTTGTTTAGATAATTGCTAGCCCCCGCCCGCAAGAAGTTCAAGAAAGTTTCGGTACGATGAATTGCTCTGATCGGTCCTTCTTCCCAGATATCCCTCCAAATCGCTTCCTTGTCTTTAATCAAGTTCACGGCCAGATCATAGAAACGACTTAAAGACCCGCCGTGTTCAAGCTCGGCGCGAAGAAAAAGAAAACCTTCTACGGCGAGGTCGCGCCGTCGCTTTGCTGCTTCTCCCGTTTCTGCAAAAACAGCGCCAGATTGATCTAGAGATGCAGCTGCGAGATAGGAATCTTGGCTCTCAAGATACGCTGACGGAAGAGTTAATAACGAATCACCGTGCTCCGGCAGCCCGGTATTTTCCATGACGACGAATAATTCAAGCCGGCCATCCTGGTTGATAAGCCGGTGAATCAGCCCTGGAGTAAACCACACAACGGAACCAGGCCGCAGCAGCACTTCGCGAAATCCCGCGCTTGAGAGCGTCTGAACTGTACCCAGTCCTTTTACGACCAGGTACATCTCTAAACATGCGAAATGCATATGCGGACTTCCGCCGGACAGTCCGTCCGGCGCCGGGGTATCATAAACTTTGAGGTGCGTCAGGCTGACGCCTCCAGGAAATATCTCGGGCCGTGCCGAGATGTACTCAGAGAGTGAGATGTTCTCAGAAACCTTCATATTTTGCGTGGCCTGGACCTATCGGCAATTGCACCGGTTTGCCCGTTTCACTTGAATGATAGACAGCCGCAACTACTTCGAGTGTCGCACGGGCGTCGCCCATCGTTACGGGCAGTTCTACCCCATTCTGGACCGCATGATAGAAACGGTAAAACTGACCAGCATAACCCTCAGGAAGAGGGTGAAATTGGTTGAGAGCGTTTGTTATGCCGCTCTCGACCGAATCCGCGTCGAAGCAGAAAATCCATGGCTCTCGCGAGTTTGAATAAGGTTCCGTGCTGCTTTCAGCACTGATATTCCTGAACGTAAAACGGTGTCTTGAAATCTCGGCGACCGAACCCAGGGTAACGGAAAGGGTTCCCAAGGATCCGTCCGCCATTTCCAACACGATAGCCAAACAATCCTCAACCTCAATCTCATTGACCCTTGTAGCCGCTCGACCAAACACGCTCCTGACCGGGCCAAGAATATAAAGAATCATGTCGACGGCGTGAATGGCTTGACTTAAAAGCGCGCCTCCGAGTTCAGTCGCTTTCCTGCCTCGCCAGGAATTGCGATAGTATTCGCGAGAGCGGAGCCACGCTACGTCCACATTAAAAACGAATGCTTCGCCGGTTAGCTTGAGGTCGGCGAGGTATTTGAGTTTTTGCAACCCGTGACCGAACCGATATTGAAAAATCGGCATGACCTGACGTCCGGATTCTTCCGCCAGACGTGAAATGGAATCCAGTACAGCGAGGCTTTCAACTAACGGTTTTTCACAGATTACATGCTTTCCGGCTTTAAGTGCTTCCTGGATTTGCGCGGAGTGGAGATTTGGCGGGGTGCAGATATCGATCACATCGATATCAGGACGAGAACAAAGGTCTGAAAAATTGGCGGTGACCTCGGGAATCCGGAATTTTTCGGCTACGGAAGCAGCGCGCTCGCGGCTGATATCGCAAAGCATTTTAACCGAGAACAGGTCAGGAAAAGCGTGAAATCCTTGCACATGCTCGGAACCGATTCCTGAGCCAACAACTGCGATTTGAAGCGGGCTATCCATAGGAAGGTATTAGGAAGAGTTTAAACACGTTTATTACGTCAATCTCGGGTTCAGCGTTCCAACGGCGAAAGGAAGCCGAAGACCGAGTGGAGGCGCTGGGGGTTGCAGAATGTTTGACGTCTTGTTTTAGTTTGCAAGAGTTCTGGCGTCTTTTCACACTTGCTGAGACAAGATAAATACAGAGGATGTCAGTGCTGCATGCTCGGATGCAAGTCGCCGACCTCGGTACCATCCATTATGACGGTCTTGGCTTCCGGGCCGAACAACGCCAGCAGGCAGAAGATGATGGCGCCCGTGCCTGCGACGATTGCGAGCGCCACCCCGTAATTGAAGGCGAGATGCGCGGCCAGGACCGCTTGGATCGTCGCGTTCCCCGCTGCAAGCATGTTGCCGAACTGATAGGTGAATCCGGGGAAAGTAGCGCGCACTTCGGGTGGCGAGATCTCGTTCAGATGCGCCGGCATGACGCCAAACGTGCATTGCACCAGGAACTGCATTAGGAACGCCGTTACAATGATCATCACCAGCCCCGAAGCCGTGGCCCAGAACGGCATCAGGACCAGAACCGCGAAGCTGGCGAGCACGAGTTCCCGCCGCCGACCGAGCATTTGGGACAGCGCCCCGCCGCTTAGGCACCCGAGGATCGCGCCGATGTTGAAGATCACGGCAATGAGCGAAACCTGGTTGACAGCCAACCGATGCTGCTCGCGCAGGAATACCGGGTAGAGATCCTGCGTGCCATGACTGAAGGTAGCCGCCGCGGTCAGCAGAAGGATGGCATAAACGTATAGGCGCCAATGCCTGGCGAATGATTGGCCGAAAGTAGTACGACGGCCAGTGGCAACGGCCTTTGCTCGCTGGCGCTGCCAATCGGGACTCTCCGGTACAGCCCGGCGGACATAAAGCACCAGAAAGGCCGGCACGACGGCGATGATGAACATGCCGCGCCAACCCAGGGTGCTGAATCCCACGCCATAAAGGAGTGCCGCGAAAAGGAAGCCGAAGGAGTAGCCGGACTGCAATATTCCTGAGACAATGCCCCGCCAACGCTGCGGAATGCTCTCCATCGTAAGCGATGCACCCACGCCCCACTCCCCTCCCATAGCGATGCCGTAGAGCGCACGCAGGACCAGGAACGCCGTGAGCGTTGGAGCGAACCCAGAGGCGACCTCGAGCGCAGAGAAGATCAGGATATTCGCGATCAGCGTCGGCCTGCGACCATAGCTGTCGGCAAGGCGACCGAATAACAGCGAGCCGACGACCCGCAGGCCGAGGCTCAAGGTAATGGCCCAGCTTATCGTCGTGATGGACGTGTTGAATTCCCGCGCGATCTCTCCAAGCACGAAGATCAGGATGAAGAAGTCGAACGCGTCAATCGTCCAGCCCAGAAAGCAGGCAAAAACGACGTGATATTGCTGAGTTCTATTTGACACGATTCCTCCGGACGTGCCTCGATCGATTGCGCCGAATCTGTCCGGCGCGAACCGGAGACGATGTTGTCATCCCAGTCCGCCGGAACCAAGAAAAAATATACGCCGCGGCGAATTCTTTTGCGCTCGTTGCAACCTTCCTCGAACGGTTCTGACGTTCCTCGAACGGTTAGCTGGGGCCATTTCGAGTTCTCCATGCCTCTTTCCTTGCCAACCGATGTTCGGGGTGAGCTTACTACGAACGATGCCCTGCAGTGCGCGTCCGGCCACAGAACGGAGGTAGTCCTAAGCTAACTTCACCCTTGACAGGAGGCTGCGCGGTCCATTTGAATAAGCCACCAATTCTATCTGTCTCACCCGCCACGGGAGCACGGACTGGATAGGAGGACTCGCACATGGCGCAACGCCGCATTGGATTGATCATGCATGGAGTGACGGGTCGGATGGGGATGAACCAGCATCTCATCCGTTCGATTGTTGCGATCCGCGAGGACGGCGGCGTGCCGCTGCGCAATGGCGACCGTCTCATGCCTGACCCGATCATCATCGGTCGTAACCGAGAAAGGCTGGAAAGCCTTGCCAAGCAGTACGGCGTGGAGCGCGTCGGTACGGATCTGGACGCGGCGCTGGCCGATCCGCAAAACGAAATCTTCTTCGACGCCTCGACCACGCAGATGCGCGCCTCGCTGCTCCGTAAGGCCATCTCCGCCGGCAAAGCTGTCTATTGCGAGAAACCGACCGCCGACAACCTGGAGGACGCGCTGGAGGTGGCGCGCCTTGCTAAGCAGGCCGGCGTAAAAAACGGCGCCGTGCAGGATAAGCTGTTCCTGCCGGGCTTGGTGAAACTGAAAATGGCGATCAAGAGCGGCTTTCTCGGCAAGCTCCTATCGGTGCGCGGCGAGTTCGGGTACTGGGTGTTCGAGGGCGACCTGCAGCCTGCCCAGCGCCCCTCCTGGAACTACAAGAAAGCAGAGGGCGGCGGAATAATCCTGGATATGCTATGCCACTGGCGCTATGTGCTCGACAACATCTTCGGCGAGACGAAGGCCGTGTCCTGCTTGGGTGCAACGCACATCCCTACGCGCTACGACGAGCAAGGTCATGCCTATCAGGCCGATGCCGACGACGCGGCATATGCCACGTTTGAGTTGGAGGGCGGGGTGATTGCGCAAATCAACTCCTCCTGGGCCACACGCGTCCGGCGGGATGACCTGGTCACCTTTCACGCCGACGGTACTCATGCCAGCGCGGTTGCCGGGCTAATGAAGTGCTACACACAGAGCCGGGTCAACACCCCTAAGCCGGTGTGGAGCCCCGACACGCCGCAACCGATTAACTTTTTCGAGGGCTGGGAAGAGATCCCTGACACGCAAGACTACCCGAACGGCTTCCGAGCGCAATGGGAGCTGTTTTTTAAGCACCTCGTCGGCGAACTTGAGGAGTTTCCCTGGAGCTTGCTGTCCGCAGCCAAGGGTGTGCAGCTGGCCGAGGCCGGCCTGCAATCCTGGGCCAAGCGCCGCTGGATAGACCTGCCCGAGCTAAAGGTCTAGGCCATGCCCACAATCGCGCTTCCCACACCAAAAGGCGCACTCGCCCCATTCACAACAAGCGCGCCACGGCAGTTTGCAAATGCGACGCCCCCATTCCCCCGCGTTGTATACGCCGCCGCCCACATAGTCATCGATCCGCTGGCCGAGCAGGACCCCTGGGTTGAGCCTGTGATCGACTGGGAGCGCACCATTGCGTTTCGTCGATACCTTTGGTCGCTGGGCCTGGGCGTCGCGGAAGCGATGGACACTGCACAACGTGGGATGGGATTGGCCTGGGCTGGGGCGAAGATCCTGATCCAGCACAGTCTGGATGCGATGCGGGACGTGCCTGGCGCCCTGATGGCGAGCGGTGCCGGCACCGACCACCTCGAGCCTGGACCCGACGTCTCCATCGATGACGTCATCCGCGCCTACGAGGAGCAGTGCGAAACAATTGAGAGCATGGGTGGACGAATCATCCTGATGGCGTCCCGCGCATTGGCCAAAGCCGCGGGGTCGCCGGCCGACTACGAGC
>JAFAXJ010000280.1 GCA_019241095.1 Verrucomicrobiota bacterium
GGACTAAATTTCGGTGCACTCAACTTCAACGAGCCGGCCTGCAAGATTCGAAGAAGAAAAGTCTTGGCTTGTAAGATAGAGAGCACATGGAAGATGCGCCATCAGAGAGTTCCTGGATTCATGTTTCGGCTCGGCATCCAAGAAATGCCCGAGATTCGAAGCAACAGAGTGCCGAAGATCGGTAGTCTGTTTTCCTTGCTTCTGAGAGCCTACAACTTGGATAAGGCTTTTGAATTG
The DNA here is from genome assembly GCA_019241095.1 of Verrucomicrobiota bacterium. Lineage (GTDB taxonomy): Bacteria > Verrucomicrobiota > Verrucomicrobiia > Chthoniobacterales > JAFAMB01 > JAFAXJ01. The sequence goes on from JAFAXJ010000280.1 coordinate 238, forward strand.
GTGCGAGATAGCGCCAAAAAGTGGCTTAGTGATAAATGCCTCCAGCTTGGCGCCGCTCTTGCGTATTACACGATATTTTCGTTAGCTCCTTTGGTTTTAGTGTTATTGTCCATTCTGGGGTTAATCTTCGGCAGCAGCGAGCAGGCGCGGAACAAGATGATCGAGCAAGTTCAGTATCTTGTCGATCCGAGCGCGGTGCAAGTAATCAAGGAAATCGCAGCAAATGTTTCGCATAAATCCAGTGGCCTGATCGGCGCTGCTACGGGAATTTTCATTGCGCTGATGGGGGCAGCCGGCGTGTTTGGTCAATTGCAGGATGCTCTCAATACTATCTGGAGCGTCAAGCCAAAACCTGGGGGAGGAATTGGCGCTTTTCTCAAAGCGCGTTTTCTTTCTTTCGCTATGGTTGCTGGAGTTTGTTTTCTGCTTTTGGTGTCACTGGCGGTTGAAGGCCTTCTGAAAGGTTTTAGCGGGTATTTGCAACACACATTTCCGGGCGGTGATAAGCTGGCTTTTTCGATCTATATTTTTTCTGATTTAGTTATTATCGTTCTGCTGTTTGCGATGATCTTTCGTTTTCTACCGGACGCAAAAATCATGTGGCATGACGTCTGGGTTGGTTCTGTGCTTACCGCCATCCTTTTTCTCATAGGTAAATATTTGCTGGGAATTTACTTGTCTTTTGCTGGCAGCGGATCGGCTTATGGCGCGGCCGGTTCTTTGGTTACCCTGCTTCTTTGGATCTATTATTCTTCGCTGATTGTGCTTTTCGGAGCCGAGTTTACTGCTGTCTACGCGACAGAATTTGGTTCTAGAGTAGAGCCGGATAAAGAGGCGGTGAAGGTTGAGCGTCGGGAAGAGATTGTTAAGGAGGGATAGCTGTGTGCATTAGGGCTAGGAGACACATTGGTCTGTCCACGATTTGGTAAAGCCTCATTCGCATGTTGCCTCCGTCCAGTACCAGGAAGTTGCGCGGGATTAGGCGCGGGTGTGAAAGCGATAAAGGATAAGCACCGCCCCTAATAATGGCAAAGGCGCAAACGCCAGGCGGATGCGAGGGCCTGAAAAGTATTGGGTGAGCGTTGCTCCAATCTGTGAACCGAAAGCCGCGCCGGTATGCATGATCAACGCAATTAGAATATCGACATTGCCATTCATGGCATGCCGGACAGCACCGTAACCAGCCGAGATAATAATCTCGAAAAGATCCGTACCGACCGCGATATGGGTCGGAATTCCTAGCGCATAGACCATCGAGGGCATGCGAATGTAGCCGGCGCCTCCGCCTAAAAAGCCGCTGAATAATCCAGATATTAATGAGACCAAGATGATGGACCAGCTTGAGATAGATTGAATGCCAGAATGCGGCAGACTCATCATCGGTGGGATTCGGATTCGGTGCATCACCTTTGCCAAGTGGGCAAATGCGAGAAAATCATCCTTCCGGTTTTCTGAAGGTGCGGAAACCTGTTTGAGAGCCCTGAGGCTTTCCCAAGCGCTAAAGAGACCTATGAAGATGAACACGACGATAGACACTGTGCCCACTACCAAGTCGACGTGGGCAGTTTTTTTTAATACTTCGATTGCTTGAACTCCGGCTTCAGATCCCGCGACCGTTCCGAGCACCATCACGCTCGCCAGCCGAACGTCAATGTTCCCCAAAGAACCATGGGTCCGAACAGCCACGAACGATTTCCCAACGATATGGGCCAAATCGGTACCAACGACAAAGTTCATCGGTAAACCCAGTGCGAAAAGTGCTGGATTCGTGAGAAAGCTACCGCCAACGCCAAAGAATCCGCCCAATAACCCGATGACGAACCCCAAAACGGCGAGCAACAACGGACTGATATGAACGCCGGAAATAGGAAAAAACATCTCAGGAATTTCTATCGGTCCATTTAGCAAGCAGATCAGTCACGCGATCTAATCCGATTGATTGAGCTGCCATCAGCAAAATTGAGGCAGCGACGTAAACCTCCCGCTGGTAAACGAAAAGATCTTTCAACCAACCGCCAATCAGATTGAGAAAAGACGCAAAATAAACGACTACAAAGAGCGAGTATGCGCCCAATTGGACCAGGAAGAGTGTGAGAATGCGCAGCTTCATGAGGAGGGGGGCATCACGAATAACGTGAATGCAACGACGAAAAGGCTGCATGCCCAAATGAGATCAAGGTTAATCCAGTTATTTCGAAGTATTGCGACACCTACGCCGTTGTAAACCGTCCAGGCCATTACGCCAGAGACCACCATATGCGAGCCGGTGTGAACCAACACGGCGATACCTGTCAAAAGCGGATTGAACGAGATCCAACCTTCCACTGGCGCAGCACCGCAAAATGTCGCTTTTCCTGCAAGCAATACCGGTACTCTCATTAACCCTGCCCCGTGGGCGCTGGCCATTAGCCAGGACCAGCCGGTCAGGTCCCAAAAGCCAACTCGCATTCCAACCCAACCAGGGTGACGACCACGCCAAAGCTTCCAGAAAGCGATTGCCAAAAGCAGGGCTCCAGCAGCCCACTGCAAAAATCGAAACGGCAGGACGCGATCCGCGCCAAGAATTGCCAGAACAACCAGTCCTATAGCAAGGCCGTGTCCAAAAGCGATGGGAATCAAAGATTGGAGCACTCCAGCTCTGGACTTTTGTTGCAGGCCTAAGGCAACCGAGAATAACCATCCCATTCCCGGGTTTAAACCATGCCAGGCTCCCAGGAGGATCAAAGCAAACCACGGCCACGTCGATAGGGCCACAGGAAAGTTCAAGAGGGATAACAGAAAGAATCGGACGAGGCATCACCGCCGTTTAAATGTACTTGATGCAAGCGATGTTCACTGGAGGTGACAAGGAAACGTGGATCTAGTTCCATGGTACCGTCTTCATTGGCATTTGCCCGGGCGAACCACGCACCAACCCCGTTCGGATAGAACTGGTCATCCCAAGATCTGTAAAGTGAATTGGTAAAGTACACCCGTTTCCCGTCCCTGCTCAATTCGATCATTTGGGGTCCGCCACCCAGCAACTGACCCTTTTGTTTCGGATGGGTTGCTTGTCGCACAATCCCACCCAGTTGAATAACCGAGCTGAGTTTTGGATTATCCGGCTGTGAAACATCATAGCGTCGCAATTCTCCCGTGGCCCAGCAAGAGACAAAAAGCCATTTGTCATCGAGCGAAAGGTTAATATCGGTTACCAGAGGCGGAACTGCTTTGAAACCTTTCAGCAGTGGCGGCAATTGATCCGGATCCGCCGGTTCAGCGGGTATTTCAATCACCTTTTGCGCTTCCCATTTCCCGTCAGAATGTTTCCAGAGCCAAACCGAAGAGGACAGATCCTTAAGCGAAATAACAACGCCTGCAAAGCCGAAGGTTCGTGTTGGATCATGGGATGGCCTGAGTTCGAGAACCATTTGTTGTTCTTTGCCGAAATCTATGGTTTGTTCGTGTTTGCGCTTACGCAAGTTCCAAACGTGCAACTGGTGTCCATACTCACTCGCAAGAAGATCTTCAGGTATGACTCCGTTTTCGATTCTGTTTGGGGTTCCCCATTCGCTTGTGATCATGACGTCATGCCCTAAATGCCACCAGAAATCATAGGCAAGTTGCTGTGGCCCGCGATCTACTTCCCAGCGTCCAAGTACGTTGAAATTAAAATGATCCAAGAGGAAAATACCACCGGGACCACCTCCGTCAGGAGCGCCGAGCGCGCTGACATAGATGCCCTCTGGGCCACAATGTATAGTATGTGGCCGCGAATAACCCGTTCGTGCAAAGACCTCCTCGGGTTCGATTATTTTTACTATCTTCAGCTTTCGAGGGTCCGGTTTGGTATCGATAATATAAATGCGTGAAGAGCGTAGCCCAGGAACTATCAGGAAACGTCTTTCTAGATGCGGGTGAGGAGCGTAGGGGCAGAGAGCAGTGCTGCATGCGTTCCAGCCGAAGTGATGCACTTCATCGTCGCGATTGGGAAGATCGAGACGACCAATGATCGCGCCGTACGAAGCGGACTCACTGTCTACATCCACCACAAGAACAGCATCGCCGTGAATCGCTGGATCCGGGCTTAGAGCCGCTACGAATGCTTGGCGTTCCGGAGGCGCTGTCATTGCTAAACGAGCGGTCGGGTAAAAACTGGGATCGCCTTTCCAGCGAAATTGAGGTTGCCTGAAGCCTTGGCGCGAAGATCTAGGAGGATTCGGTTGTTTTGGCATGATAACGAAGAGATCGTTGGGAAACGCGGGCTGGAGGATTATCTAGATCAGCCATTAACGTAATGCAATTGCAAAGAATACTTGTCTGATAGGATATAGGGAACGGTTGTCTCTTTTGGCTTTTACTGAAACCTGAAACTTAATGCTTTTATGAAAGCAGTGGGATTACTCAAATACTTGTCCATCACTGATCCTGAAGCTCTGGTTGATTTTGACTTACCGACTCCCGTTCCAGGAGAACGCGATTTGCTCGTGAAGGTAGAAGCAGTTTCAGTGAACCCGATCGATACCAAGGTGCGCCTGTCGGGTACCGGGCAGGAGCCTGAACCCCGCGTGCTGGGTTGGGATGCGGCAGGTGTGGTTCTGAAAGTAGGAACAGAAGTTAGCCGGTTCCGGCCAGGGGACGAAGTTTACTATGCCGGTTCAATCACAAGGCCTGGAGCTAACAGCGAGTTTCATCTAGTGGATGAACGCATTGTTGGTCATAAACCGATAACGCTAAATTATGCGGAGGCCGCCGCATTGCCCCTGACGACCATTACAGCCTGGGAATCGTTATTTGAACGCCTGCACGTTCCGCTGAGTGGTCTGCAGGGCACGAAAACAATTTTGATAATCGGAGGAGCAGGAGGGGTTGGGTCGATCGGAATTCAACTGGCGAAATGGGCTAAGCTTCAGGTCATTGCGACTGCCTCTCGCGTTGAAACAAGGAAATGGTGCATGGCCTTAGGGGCGGACCATGTTATCGATCATCGGCAACCTTTGAGCGCCGGCTTGCAAAACATAGGTCTACTTGCGGTGGATTATATCGCTAACTTTGCCAGCACTGACCTTTACTGGGAGATCATGAGCGAGGTGATCGCGCCCGAGGGTTACATTTGCGCAATCGTTGCCGGAAAACACGCACTGGATCTTAACCCGTTGAGGAACAAGAGTGTAACGTTCGGCTGGGAATCGATGTTCACTAAGTCTCGATATTGCACATCTGGTATGGGATCACAGGGCGCCTTACTCGACGAAGTCGCGCAACTGATTGATCGCGGGACATTAAAAACTACTTTGGTAAAAACCGTATCTCCTATCAACGCAGCCAATCTCCGGCACGCCCATGAGTTAATTGAGTCTGGACGAACTATCGGCAAAATAGTTCTGGCGGGCTGGTGAGGGATAAAAGCCGGGAGTAAAGGTGGTCATGGCATGCAGAAAATTCAGGACGGCGTTCCGAGAGGCGCAGAAATCGTAGCCCAGCAATTCATTGCTGGAACCTCGTGCGCACTCAGCGGCACGCCCCTTTTAAGAAATCGATCTTATTAGATAAAACCAGGCGCTATCGGCATCGATCCAGGATCGGTTGAATTCGTATCGGATCAAAGCTTTGTTGTGTAATGGGGTTAAAGGATAGATTGGGTGGCGTTCTTATCGACCTGGATGGAACGCTGATCGAAGCTCAGCGCCTTATTCCAGGTGCCGTCGAGAGTATAAGGCTTCTTCGAGAGAATAACATTCCGTACCGGATTATCACAAATACTACCAGCAAACCACGATCCGTTATCGTGGCTGGCTTGAGAGCATTAGGATTCGAAGTGCTTCCTGAAGAAATCATTACTGCGCCTGTGGTCGCGAGCCAATACTTGGCACAGAACGGACTTATTCGTTGTTTTCCGCTCATGAAACCATCTTTGCGGGAGGATCTGATTGGTATCGAATTCGTTGACGCGAATCCTCAGGCGGTATTGGTAGGCGATCTGGGCGACGATCTGTCCTATACCGCTCTGAACCGGGCTTTCAGATTTTTGTTGGACGGAGTAGTGTTCGTAACGATGGCTAGGAACCGTTATTTTCGGGGAGTAGACGGTCTTTGTCTGGATGTAGGTTCCATTGTGGCGGCTCTCGAGTACGCAACTCAGAGACAAGCAACTTTGATCGGAAAACCAGCGGCAGACTTTTTTCTCATCGCGTCACGAAGCATGAACGCGGATCCTGCCGCAACGATCATGATCGGAGATGATCTGGAAGCCGACGTTGGTGGTGCGATGGCGGCTGGCTTTTGTGGTGCTCTAGTAAAAACCGGAAAATTCAGAGCTGATCAGCTTGTAGCATCGAATATTCGGCCCAACTTTGTTCTAAGGTCGATTGCTGAGGTTGGGGATTTGCTCTCGTGAATATAAGCGATGATCCCGGCTCTGAGGGCAGTAATTTACTTAGGGATCACGAGAAACCGGGTTTGAAACCGTGACGGTCGGAGTCGCCGGTCTCAGGGGCTGGAGATCATCCGATACTTGTTGCGATGAATCTGCCGGCCCCGAATTGGCGGCTGCAAATCGGCTTAGATATAATCGACAAGCAGCAGCAAAGACCTCCTCTACCGTTATGTGCTGCATGCATAGATTATTTCGGCAAGGGCTTTGCCGGTTATTGTAAGCATTAACACAGGGGCTGCATGGCAGACCTTTCCAGATGGACGCAGAACGTTCGCTGAGTGAACCGAAAAGAGCCGGAGTTTCCGGCCCAAACAGAGTGAGAACACTTATCTCGGTGAGAGCGGCGAAATGCGCTGGTCCGCTGTCGTTCGTTATCAATAGGTCAGCTAATGTATAGAGGACCAGTAATTGGCGCAGGCTCGTTTTGCCGGCGAGCAAAAAACAGCGGGGCGATCCCACCTTTTGTGCGACTTCGGCCACAATAGGTTCCTCGTCAGGCGCTCCAGTCATTCCAATAACGATTTCGGGGAAGGTTAGAAGCAGTCGGCGGGCTAATTCGATATACCGGCCGGTTGGCCATTTGCGCAGCGGCAGGAGATCGCTAGCGTTAGGGTTCAGAAGGAACAGGTGTAAAGGGCTATCTTGTCGGATTTGGCGCCGTAGAATCCCAAATACTTCTTCTTTCTCTCTGGCGGATGGTACAAACTTCAGCGGAAGCTGGGTCAGTTTAGGAATTTCACTATCATTGGTCGGCAACTGATCAGGCGATCTGTGCAGAGCATCTACCATCAGTTGAAAGCTTTGGCTTGTATGCAGGTAAGGGTTGTAAAGCAGTCGATGGGTCATCAGATCGCCTCGGTAGGGTCCTTCGCCAAAGAAAGTGTGGTAGCCGACTCGCCTGGAGGCGCCGCTCAAAAATGTTAGTGCGGCAGAAGAACGGGAGAAGAATTCCAGATCCACTGCGCTATCAACTTGTAAACTTCGAAGCTTTCGCAATGCCCGCAGAGCGCACCAAGCACCGCCCAGAATGCTCTTGTGCGCGACGGTGATAACGTTTTGTTTTGGAATTACGTTCATCACATCCAGGATGAAACGATTCTCCTCAAAAACCAGAAAGTAGACATTCGCCATGCCTACCATTGCAATCGCTCGCTCAATCGCATGGTACGCCAGAACGGTCGACCCTTGCTCAGCAAACTTGACAAACAGGATTTTACGCGGTTTGTCGAAGGCGCCCCTCGAAGAGCCTCGGGGCAATTTTGAACGAATGGTGCTCAAGACCCAGCAAACAGCCATTCCTATCCACCGATCAATGAACTGGAGTTTTCGAGTGTTGAGTGTGGGTCCCATTGGGAAATACATTCACCGATCCCGGAAAAGGCGACCGTCATCTAGCGGCCTTAAAGAGATGAGGGCGAATTGAAGCTTTCGCATCGCCACTTCTTCAGCGTTGATTTGAACTTGTCAACCTTCCTATGCAAGCCTCGTTAGCTACCAGCGCAGACAAACATTATATTTCAAAACTGGTCTTCGCGCTTTGGGCATTTGCTTTAGCTGTCGTTTGTGTTCGGATTGCGCTCAAATATCCTCAGCACGACTGTTTCGTTACTTACTTCACAGCGGGACAGAATTGGGTGGACTCCCAGGCTTTGTATTCTGGCACGCGCGGATTCGTCTATAGTCCGTCTGCCGCTGCCATTTTCGCGATCTTCGCAGTTATACCCGCTTGGTTTGGAGCGGTTGTGTGGCGTTTGCTGAATGCAGCAGTGTTCCTCACTGCAATTATGTGGTGGCTGAAATCAGGCTTGACCACGCGGCTGCCAGCTTCCATTCGCTGGCTGGTCTTTTTGCTCGCCCTGCCGCTTTCGATTGGCAACTTCAACAACGGTCAAGTCAATCCGGCCATTACTGGACTTCTGATGATCTCTGTTTTAGCTGCGCATGAGCAGAAATGGTGGCTTGCCGCCCTGAGCATTGCCATTGCGACCTTCTTCAAAATTTATCCTCTTTCGATTGGAATGCTGCTCACATTGCTCTATCCGCGCCAACTCGGCTGGCGTCTTGCTTTAGGCCTAATAGCAATAGCTTTACTGCCCTTCATTCTGCGAAATAGCGGGTACGTCATTCAACAGTATCAGCAATGGTTCAGCTCGCGAGCCGCTGATGACCGACGTATGAATATGGACATAGCCCCTCGCGATTTCGCAATGCTCCTGCAACTCGGCCACCTCCACTTAAATCACTGGCTTATTCTTCTGTTTCAGCTCTTGTCAGCGGCAGCCATCGCAGGATTATGTGTTTTTGGACGGATCCAGCGTTGGTCAGAAGAACGCCTTCTGATTGCAGCTTTCGGTTTGGGATCCGTTTGGATGTTGCTCTTTGGCCCGTCTACCGAAGACGCAACCTACGTCCTAATTGTTCCAGCGCTGGTTTTCACCCTATTACGGGTCTTCTCTCAATCCTCGCCCAATATCGTCCGAGTTCTTCTGTGCGCGAGTTACGCGACATTGCTGGGTGGACTGATGATAAACTCATTCGCTCACCTTAAAAAGACCGTTTACGTCATGTCTGTTCAACCCGCAGGTACCGTACTCTTTGGGATTGCGCTGGTGATACTCCTTTTGCGTCCCTCCTTTTGGAGTGAGATCAGATTTGCAAGGATCGAAGATGGCGCCATGACTCATTCTTAATGCCGGCTTCCGACTCCTACCCCCTCTCGCCCGATTCCCGGTGCTCCCACAAACGGCTCGTGTTCAGCCATCCAATACTAATCACCAAAAAAACAATCGTGGAGACAGGTTGGATGGCAAAAATCCAAAGAGGCTTCAAATTCGGCAAAAACGAAATCCTTGCCAGGGCAAACAATTGCAGCAGCAAAGGGAACAGGCCCAAGAGCGCCATCCGGGATCTCCGAACCGACAAGTGGATTCCGGCGATTATCATAGCCGGTGCCAGCAAAAGATAGGTATAACCTTCAGTTGCTGGTCCAAGCAGCATCATCCATACATTCCCAAGGCTAAATAGACCTAACAACCGGCGCTGCAGCGCCCAGTTTTTCTTGCCTGACCACCAGCAAAGCCAAGCGATCGCAGCTCCTCCGGCAACTTGCAACGCGCTATACAGGAGAGGCGGCAAATGAATGTGCCCGATCCAATGCAGGAGAAACCAAAGATCAAGCGGCGCATACTTGAGCGGATAGTTCAGACGATCGTCAGATTGGCGTGTTCCGATCCAAGCGTGATACTGTGCGGCAACATACGGCCAGTGCTGGAGCAAAAAGGGAGCGATAGCAACGAACGATAGAGAAATCAGCAGTCGCCAGGTGTAATGGCGCGGTGCAATAACGCAAATCAACAGCCCGATTGCGAGCGGATAAATTTTGAGAGCGGTCGCAAGTGCAATACAAGAAGCTGAAAACCACCAGTACCGGATGCTTACGGCGGCGACCGACAACGCGAGGATGCCGGCCAGTAGCGGATTTGAATGACCGATATCAAGGTTCCCAAGAGCGAAAGGAAGTATGAGCAGATAAACAATCCACTCATGCTTCTTGACCTCAGGCGGGCCGATCGTGTGGAGCAATAATGCGACTCCGCCAAGTAGAACTGCAGCGTTAAAGAACTGCCACAAAACGATCCCGAGCCACCACGGCAAATAGGTGAGCGGCGCAAACAGCGCGGCAATCAGAGGACTGTAAACGAATCCGCGCCAATTTGTGTAAAGGTTTGATGCAGTCGTCCAGTTCAGACCGGCTTGCCGAAAATTAATAAATGCGATGGTACGGTGATACCCTGTTGCTGAACGAATCATCACAACCGCCAGGGCCGCAGCCCATACGATACTGGAGAAGAGCAGCCAGGGACTTCCCTTCAAAGCCGCAACGACTGTGTTTCTCGGTTTCAATGGACTTTGCTCTCAGTTCTGCATGCCCGAATTTAAAAAGGAAGAATCTTGCGTTTTGATTTCTAGTAACCAAAGGTACGCGCGCCAATGAAGCACAATGGTCAACAAAACGTCAGCTTACTTTTCACTGCTGAACCGCCACCACCAGCGGAGTGTCACTCGTGAATTTTCTGTTGCAGATATTGATTTTGGGTATCGTTCAGGGCGCTGCTGAGTTGCTCCCGGTCTCTAGTTCCGCGCACGTGATCGTCGTGGAAAAATTGATGGGTCTTGATCCTTCAAGCCCCGAAATGACCTTCGTCTTAGTCATGTTGCATACAGGAACCATGTTTGCAGTGATTGTTTACTTCTGGAACAGCTGGCGCCGCCATTACTTTTCCAGCTTCGCTCAATTGCGGGCCGTCGTGTTGAATGTCATTCTGGCAACAATTCTCACCGGCATCATTGGATACGGGTTACAACTTTTAATTGAGAAGATCCTGCTGCAGGGGCGGCCAAGTACGGAAATGGAATCGCTGTTTTCCCAACTTCCGTTAATCGCCGGAGCGCTCCTTGCTGTCGGCGTGCTGATTATCATAGCGGGTCTGCGAGAAGATAGGAGGAGGGGAGGGACAGACGTCCTCCCTGGTTCGGCAGCAGTCATCGGAGCAGTTCAGGGTCTTTGTCTGCCATTCCGTGGGTTCTCACGGTCCGGTGCAACAATCTCGACTGGATTACTTGTTGGGGTTGGCAAGCGACGCATGGAAGAGTTCAGTTTTGCTCTGGCTGTCGTCCTGACACCGATAGCCATAGCGCGTGAACTGCTACGATTGCTCAAATCGCATCCAGAGGGTGGCTCGCATCCGCTGCAGCTGGCATTCCCGGGTCTCGTGGGTATGATTTTCAGTTTTGTCGCGGGTCTATTCGCCCTGTTGCTGCTTTCCCGCTGGCTCGAAGGCGGTCGCTGGCAGTTTTTCGGCTACTACTGTTTAGCTGCAGCCGCGATAGTTTTTGCTCTCTACAGCTTCGGGTTTTAGTGTGGCTGAGACAAATAACGGCCGCGCGTAAAGCAGCATCCTTTTGAGCGTTGTCCGTCTCTCATGATGCCATTGATGCATGAGCTATAGAACGACTAAACCTGATCATTTAGCACCTCTTCAACTACCTCCACTGGCTGGACCCGCGCCATCCGCTGACGCAGCTGAATGGTTTCAATCTGTCAACTGTTTCTAGACGGCTCACAAAACAAATCGAGAATGCCCGCGCCGTATCCATGAAGTCTGAACCCGGAGCTCCAGAAGGTCAGTCGGCACCTGAGCAGTCTTTTAATATCACGCATTCGGCGGCGGCGAAGTCCGATGAAAGTCAGCCCGCTTGGTTGCGGATGGACCCGACCATTGCTCGAGACGTGCTCGCCAAAACAGAGGAGGACTTATTGGGAGGCCTTGCTGCTTTAATGCGGAACAAAGTCGAGAACGAAAAGCTGCAACGAAAACTCAACCAAGTCCAGCTTGAAACACAACTCGCTCAAAACGATCTGCACGCAATCAGAGAACAAATTCGAAATGCTGAAGAGGAACTCGCATTTCGCACGGGTGAGCAGACCCGAATAAACACTGAAATCGCGGAAGTACAGCAAAAGCTTCAGAATTTGCAGGGTGAAGAGCAGAAGCTGCGGCAAATCGTTCAGAGCTTAAAAGATGAATCTACCCACTTCCGGGCCCAAGCTGAACGTCTTGCTGCCGACAGTGCGATTACCAATCAAACTGCACAGAAAATCCGCGCTGAATTAACCGAGCTTCGCGCAAAGGGGCTCAGGTTCAGAGATAGGCTTCGAGAATTGCAGGATAACATCAGAGATCTTGAAACACGTCATGAAACAATTAACCTGGAAGTGAATCGCTCTATCGAGCAACGAGATAGAATAAAGGCCGAGCTGGAACAATTGTTTGCCGACCGAGATCGCGTTAAGGAAGAGGCGAAAACGCGTGACCTCGAGCTACAGGAATTAAAGGCCGAGCAGAGCACCTTGTTAGGATCAGTCGAGCAGCTGAGGGCGGATCGCGACAAGCTCATCGCGGTGGTCTCAGCAATGCCGGTTTCAGAATTGACTAGCCAAGAACAGGACCCGGTGATCTCAAGGAGAATCGAAGCTGAAAAGGGTGAATCTGATCTTGAGCTTCTGTTCAGCTCGGAACCGCGACCGATCTCAGACACCTGGGATTCATATCGTTTGGAAAGCGAATTCTATACCGACGAGCCTCTTGATGCCGAGAAGATAGCGAGGCTCGTGCGCGAACTTCCCGACTTAGAGGATTGCTTAATCGTACGTAACCGTGATGCAGTTTTAGGTGGTGAACTGGCAGCCGAAGTCAAAAATTATCTACGGGTTCAGGGCCGTGACTATCAACTGCTGTTTGATCGATTACCCAATCCGAAACAGGACTCCTTCATTCAAGGATCCCGCCTGGCTACGTTTGAGTTAGGTACCGAATGCCTCACCATGGTGCAGGCTAAGAACACGTTTGTTTTTGTTACTCATAACAAACCCAAACTACTGCCTGGAGTACTCTTAAAGCTCGCTTCGGTTGCAAACGAAGTAGCTGAAATGTACGGTTGACCAGGTAGTCATCTCGAAGACGACCGCCTGGGGGTCAGTCCTCGATTTGTAAAAAATTGTACGCCAAGAAGCAAATTTGACTGAAGGTTGGCTCCGAAGTGGTCTCACGTTGCGATTTGAAAGGCCCCGTCGCGTTGCCAACGATTAATCTACCGGTCAGGTTGATGTGTTCCCACTTTGCGTGGAAAGGTGCGCAAGTAGTCTGTGATCAACAACATGGCTGCGTTCCTGAAGCGCGTTGTCAATTGAAGATCTTCTCCGCGCTGTTCGGCCCGACGAAGCTCCTTGGTCAATGCAATTAGTTACTCCACGACCTCCAAACTGAGAGGATGCGCCTTTTCTCAGCTTCTCATCCACGACTTTTGGGTTATACCTCCTAACTCCGGGATTTAGGTAGTTGCCGCCAAGGTTACCCGATCCGCCGGCGGGGCAATATAGAGCTTCTGCGCGCCTTTCACGGCCAATGCGATAACTGCCTGTCATATTGGAATTCAGTATTTAGATAATCCAGCTGCGACCAATTCTCCTGTGAGTGTTTCGGGGTTCATCTTTGGCGGCTCGACACCGACAGCTAAATTAACGGAAACCCTTTCTCTTATGTATCCTGTAGCATTAATCGAAAGGCGACGCGCTACAAACAAGCATGATAGGAACAGCACAGCCACTCCAAGCATGGTGTGACTTGCTCCGACTATCGCACCAGCTGAACCCCAGATCAGTCCGCCGAGCGCCATTGCCCCCTGCGAGATCATGATCACCGTAGCGTTCATGCGTCCCCGCGCCGAAGGCGGAATCGCTCGCTGAGCTGCAACCCAGAGTTCGGAAGCCGATATTGTCCATCCAACACCAGCAAGCGCGGCAACGAGGAAGAATACCTCTATACGGTTAGCAACGGCCATT
>JAFAXJ010000292.1 GCA_019241095.1 Verrucomicrobiota bacterium
ACCGCTTGCCAGCAATAGCCCGACAAGCATACCAACATCTCTCTTCTGCGCGAGAGGAAAAAACCGTTCCTTTGGACGTTGTCTATATATATTGAAGATAATCTGGACCGTGCGACAACGGAGTGGCAAACCTACCCGTCCTTTAACTGTTAAACCAACAAGAGGCCGAGCCCCAAAACAAACCTCCTCGGGCGTTGACTGATCAAAGGCTTTGCATCCTCGACATGACGAAGGGAGCTCGTCTTTAAACTTGGCGGGCCAACAAGGTGACGGCCACGAGGTATGCGCTTCCGCACCGAAAGCGCGGCTCAGCCCAGTTATCACCAACGTTTCGTCCCGCGATCCGGTTGGCAGGCAAACTTCGCCGGACGACTGCATGTGCTTGGCTACACGCTAAAACTTGACCGTCTACCTTCCCAAACGAAAATCTCGCAAAAGAATGAACCGCCAGTTAATCGTTTTCGCTGGCCTGCCAGGAACTGGAAAGACCACTTTGGCTTGCAAACTGGCTGGAGTCCTACCGGCGTTCCTAATTCGAGTCGATACAATTGAGCAGGCACTCATATCGCACGCCGGCCCGGCAACGAAAGTCGGCCCGATGGGATACATAATTGCTTACCGCCTCGCAGCAGAGAACCTTCGCCTCGGTGCGTCAGTCGTGGCTGATTGCGTAAATCCCGTCCATGCAACGAGAGAAGCTTGGCGCGAAGTCGCGAAATCTGAGAGCACTCCAATCTTCGAAATTGCAGTGATCTGTTCGAATCGCCTCAAGCACCGGGAACGTGTGGAAACGAGAACGTCGGATATCAAGGATCTTCGGTTGCCAACCTGGGAGGAGGTTATCAGTCGCGAATATGAACCTTGGAACGAGGAAGTTCTTGTGATCGATACGACCAAGGTATCCTTGGACGAGGCGATAAAAAAGATTTTGAGTTCGCTGTATGGGAGATAGAGTTGGTTCAATGTTCTAGTTGCAGCCGCTAGCGAACTAAATGGGGTTAAGCTCCGTTTGTAAAAAATTGTACGTTAAGGGGCAGAGCCGGTCGGAAACGGTTGGCTCCTAAGTGGTCGCAGCTCGCGATTTCGGAGACCTCCGTCGCGTGGGCAGTGATAATCTCCGTCAGCTTGATGTGTTCCCACTTCAGCGGGAGAAGTGCGCAAGTAGTCGCCGTTCAGCGCCCGATAAGCCTTCCGCCGGGCACGAGATCGAGCCGCGATCGTCAATTCGTGCCAAGACTGGAAGAACAGGGACAACAATCCGTCATGCCGTAGCTGGCTAATGAGCAGCGTGATCAACGTTATGCCCTGATCGGTGCTTCCCGCTTGGTTCATCGACCAAGCCGACATCTCCCGGTATACATGCAACCGAAACTACGCGAGTTGTACTCCTGCAACAGTCCAAGAAAATGCTCGCGCCCGGTCGGGTCCCGCTTGGCATAGCTTTCGCGATCGCGAGGCGTTGCGTTTACCTATGCGGCGATCCAACGCAGCATAGATCCCGGGGATTGCTTCTTCCGGCGTCCACTCCCATCCCGAATCGGCGCAAAAGGCACAGCTGAACTGCTATCCCAAGCCGGTTGCCATTAGTTGTGTGAGCGCCAATCAATTCCAAGTCGCTCGGGGTAAAGCTGTAGCGCTCTTCGAGCTCCCAGAGGCTGTCGGCAAAGCGAGTAGCTGCACTCTTTGTGCCGCGGAGAGAAGCTCGCCTTTAGCTCCCACAGGCCCACGCATACAGCAAAATAGAGGGCTGCGCTTAGCCGGCTAATTACGAATCGGGGGCTTCCCCACTCGGGGTTCTACTATTCGGCACCCTCGCGAGGCAATAAGCGACGTGCGAAGCGGTCGTTGCTTTGGCGTCTCAAAATGACGAAGGTATTGTTATCGCCGTACCATGCCCAAGGACCCTGCGGTACTTCGCGATACTCAACGAATCGCCAATCACAAAAATCCTTATTTCCCAGCCCTAGATAATCGCGAACTGCAGGTGACACATCCAGACCAGCGCCTTGGTTAAGATTGGGCCGAGGCCGTTCATTTCCGAACACATATTCCCAATGATCGGTGCGAAACGGGCCGCAATCCTCCCATTGTGCGTAACAGATCCGGTTGCCGTGTCGAATAGCAATCCAACGTCCTTTCAAAACCGACTGGCCGTCTTTAACGAAAGCGTCTTTAAACCATGGTATTACCTGACTGGCTTCTGGCTTGGATCGGCCGCCTTCGACATCATTATAGGGCAAAGCTATATAGAACGGATTCTGTCTAGGAACAAATGCGGCCGGGATAAAGTTGCGCCTGAAAAGAGGATCAGGGTTGTCATAGCCTCCGTAATCGTAGGACCAATTCCGATCCCAAGAACTTCGATCATTTGGAACAGGATTATTGCCGGAAGGCCGCTCGCCGATCCAGAAAATCGTGGTCATAATTCCCATCTTCCAAGAATAATGACCGGGACCAATGCTTAGCGCACCACGGCCCATTAGGGACGGTCCAGTCACGTAACGAGGGCCCGAGCCGGAGAAAACTGTCTTCGTGGGAGACATAATGACCTTTGGCTCGACCTTTAGTAGCGCACTTTCTCGCAGCTTCATCGCGTACTTCGCAAAGTCAGTACTACTTTCATATTGTGACTGCGCTGAGAGAGTTCCTGAAGAGATGGTGATGACGCTCGAGAAGAGTAGTGACAACCTCATACTTATTGATCGGCTGTTCTACCGGCGTAAGCTGTAAAAGAGCAAGATGTTTTTGCATATTTCGCATTAAAATATTCTGTTTCTCGACTAATTCAGAAGGATCGGCCTCGGCTTTACTATGTTTTGCGACAATCAGTATCGTTTAAGGATCGTGTCGCGGTGAAAATGGAGCTCATTCATGTCCGGATAATCCAAAGTAAAATGCAACCCGCGACTCTCTTTGCGAGCTAACGCACTATCAACAATCAGACTAGCCACCGTACAAAGATTGCGCAGCTCGAGAACCTCGGTCGTGATTTTGAACCCCCAGTAAAACTCTTGAATTTCACGTTGTAAGTTCCTGAGCCTCGTGCTTGCTCGTTGCAACCTTTTGTTCGTCCGAACTATGCCGACATAGTCCCACATCAAGCGCCGGATCTCATCCCAGTTGTGAAAAATGACTACCATCTCGTCCACATGCTGCGCTTGTCCCGGGCGCCATTCTGGCAGATCGACATCGTTGTGGTACTTGGAATATTTTGGTTTCAGCAAACCTTCCGCACACCTTCCAGCCAGCACTAAAGCTTCCAAAAGCGAGTTACTGGCTAGCCGGTTCGCTCCGTGCAACCCTGTGCACGCAACTTCACCTATTGCAAAAAGTCCACGCAATGTTGTTGCGCCGTTCAGGTCAGTTTTAATGCCACCGCACTGATAATGGGCAGCGGGCACAATCGGGATTGGTTGGCGAGAGATGTCGATGTTGAGCCGGGCACATGTTTCGAAGATATTTGGAAAACGTTCTTGCAGGAAATGCGCAGGTTTGTGCGTGATGTCGATGTACATGCACTTGGCGCCGGTCCGTTTCATCTCAGCATCGATTGCTCGAGCAACGATGTCGCGCGGCGCCAACGCCCCCAGTTTATGGTATCGAGCCATGAACTCGCGCCCGAAAGCATCGACTAATTTTCCTCCCTCGCCTCTTATCGCTTCGCTAATCAGGAACGACTTTTCTTCGGGATGAAATAGGCAGGTTGGATGGAATTGTATAAATTCCATATTAGCAATTGAAGCACCGGCTCTCCAGGCCATAGCTACTCCGTCGCCGGTAGCAACATCCGGATTAGTACTGTAGAGATAAACTTTCCCACAACCTCCGGTAGCCATGATCAGCCGGTCGGTACGGATAGATTCCACGATGCCAGTCGCCTCGTTAAGCACATAAATACCGACAACACGGTCCTCAGTTGTGAAACCGAGCTTGCCAGTCGTAATTAGGTCAACACCCATGTGGTCCTCGAGAACAGTGATGTTAGCTGTTCGGGCTACCGCATCTAACAAGCGCTGCTCAATTTCACGGCCAGTAGTGTCATGATAATGTAGAACTCGCCGTTTTGAGTGCCCTCCCTCTCTACCTAGGTCGAGTTCACGATGACCTCCCTCTAATACTCTTTCATCAAAGTGGACACCGAGATCGACCAAGCTCTGGATAGCTTTCGGGCCTTCCGTGATAATCGTTCTAACCGCTTCTGGGTCACACAATCCTGCGCCAGCAGTCAAGGTATCCTGGATATGCAGTTCGAAAGAGTCCTCAGCGCTCGTCACGCACGCAACTCCACCTTGAGCCCAGGCTGTATTTGAATCATTCGGCTTTCGTTTAGTTACAATGGCCACTGTTCCGTGCTCTGCGACCTTCAGGCCCGTCGTCAGCCCAGCGACGCCACTACCAAGTATGACAAAGTCGAACGCCTTCATGTTATCAATCGATTGTCTATAAGCCGGGTTGAGCCGAAATAAACAGCGCAAGCTAAAAGCAATGGCAAGCTCTTCTTTGATTCGAGCGTACCCGGGTCTACTGCGGCGACATAGTCGACTTTAGATAATTTTGCCGAAGATATGTTTGAAGCCATCCAATTCTCGATTTCACCGAAACCGATCTGGTGCGTACGGATGAGTTTTTCTGTTTGCAGCAGGGTTTGATGGATTACGGGAGCTTGGGCCCTTTCAGCGGGTGTCAGATAAGCATTCCGCGAACTCAGGGCGAGCCCGTCTGGCTCGCGTACCGTAGGTTCAGATATCACTTGGACAGAGAAATTCAGGTCTCTAACCATACGCTGCAGAATCAAGAATTGTTGATAATCCTTCTGCCCAAAAACCGCGATGCTGGGTTGAACGATGTGAAACAATTTGCTGACGACGGTGCAAACTCCACTGAAATGTCCTGGGCGCGAAGCGCCACACAGAAGAGCTGAAAGCTCAGTTTCAACGACTGTCGTGGTGGAGTCGGCGAAGTACATTGCAGAGGCCTCTGGAGCAAAAACGATGTCGCAACCGATCTCCCGGAGCAGTTCGCAATCTCTTTCGTACGTACGG
>JAFAXJ010000522.1 GCA_019241095.1 Verrucomicrobiota bacterium
ACTGCTACCCCGCTTCCAGAAGTTGGTACTTTAAATTCTGCTAAGCCCATTTCAACGCCGCAAAGGGTAGCGCAAAGCATCAGATCGTTGAGATCGCCAAGATGACCGATTCGGAAAGCTTTTCCTTTCAACTTGGAAAGTCCTGCTCCCAAGGACAGGTTGTAATGGTCCAGGACCAGGCGACGGAACTCAACTTCATCATATCCATCCGGCATAAAAATAGCAGTTGACGAGTTGCTATACGCGTCAGGATCAGCACACACCAGTTGAAGGCCCCACGCATTTACGGCGCGTCGAGTTGCTTCAGCCAAGCGAGCATGGCGTGCAAAGACATTAGTCAGACCCTCTTCATGAATCAACATATGGATAGCTTCTCGCAAGCCATAAAGCAGATTGGTCGCGGGAGTATACGGAAAGAATCCAGTCTTGTTTGCCTCGATCATTTCCTGCCAAGACCAAAAAGAGCGAGGTAGCTTTGCTGTTTGTGAAGATTCCAGCGCTTTCTGGCTCACGGCATTAAACCCCAGGCCTGGCGGTAACATTAGTCCTTTCTGAGATCCGCACACAGTGACATCCACGGCCCACTCATCATGACGGTAATCCATGCTCGCCAGGGAAGACACAGTGTCGACCATCAAAAGCGCAGGGTGCTCGACCTCATTGATAATCTGACGTACAGCCTGGATTGAACTCAACACCCCAGTGGAGGTTTCGTTGTGCACGCACATTACCGATTTGATTTGGTGGCTAGTGTCCTGTTCTAGCTTCTTTCTGAGGACTGTGGTGTCGATCGGATGGCGCCAATCGCTTTCCACAAAGTCAATTTTAAGCCCAAAGCTCTCGGCCACCTTGCGCCACAGAACCGCAAAATGACCTGTCTCAAACATTAAGACCCGGTCACCGGGCGAAAGTGTATTTACGATAGCAGCTTCCCACGCACCGGTCCCGCTGCCAGGATAAATGAAAACCTGACCTTTTTGAGTCTGAAAAACGGATTTCATTCCCTCCAGACACTCTCGACAGAGATTGGCAAAGTCCGGGCCGCGATGATCGATGACCGGATGGTCGATTGCTCGAAGAATACGATCCGGAACATTGGTTGGCCCGGGGACCTGCAAGAAATGCCAACCAGTGTGATGTGGAGAAGAGGGAAGATTCATGGCAGAATTGTTCGATTTTCGCGATCCTCATGATTGCTCGAACTTTTGCGAGCGCAAGCATGGCTTTGCTCGTTGTTGACCGAAACTCCATATCTATGCTTTTCTCTTGTGCTTATCCCGCATTTTATGAAGAAGGTCTGCCTTGTTGCCGCTGTTTTCGTCGGTTTCGCATTCAACACTCATGCCGCGCTGTGGAAATCGCGCGAGTATCGTTGCGCAGTGAATCTTCCTGATGGGGATCCACGAATTTTGCCTTGGTATACACTGGGTTCAGTAGAACCGGAGACCCTGGTAGGCGCTAGGCGAAGCGATAAGCAGGCATTTGTTTTTCTGGGATATGCTGATATGCGCAACAAACCAAAGTTTCGGTTAAACGACAAATCAGTTGAAGAATTGCAAAGCAGGTTTTTCGGAGAGGGTCGCGCTTTCCGACACTCTCTTCAGCACGTGTCCACCAATGGGCTTACCGGGATACGATTGAACGGCAGTCAGCTATTTGAAGGTTTCAATTATGGATTGGTGGTTGATTTCTATCAGGTCGGAGGCTTTGTGTATGAAGTTGCGGCGATGAAGCAGAATGAGGAATATCCAGCTCAAGACGGTGAAATTCGACAGTTCCTCGGCAGCTTTCGATTGATCAACTGAACGGGAAGGCAATGAGCAGACAAAGCAAAACGCAGGCGGTGGAATAAGCGTCTTTACGCGTATCCATCGTTGCATAATCGTCTGATATCCGCTCCGAACTGGTCCACATCTTCTGGGGTGGTGTCCCAAGAGCACATAAGACGCGATCCGCCGCCAGGACCGACATCGCTGTAAAATCTCCATCCCATTCGGTGAAGACCAGTCACTACCGGCTCAGGCAAATGCGCGAAAACGGCATTGCCTTCGCAAGGAAAAGGGATCTCAACGGAAGGTATAGTCCGAAGGAGATCGTTTAACCTCCTAGCCATTGCGTTAGCGTGTTCGGCGTAGGAAATCCAACGGCCGTTCTCCAGTATTCCGAGCCATTGGGCGGCTAAAAACCGCAATTTTGACGCGAGTTGACCGGCCTGCTTCATCCGATACAGAAAGCGCTTTGACGCATGTTTCTCAAAGAAAATCACTGCCTCACCGAACGCCAGACCATTCTTGGTTCCTCCGAAAACAAGCACGTCAACACCAGCTTTCCAGCTCAACTCTGCAGGGCTTGAGCGAGAAGAAGCAACTGCGTTGGCGAATCTAGCGCCATCAACATGGACTGCTACGTTCCGGCCTTTGGCCA
Source organism: Verrucomicrobiota bacterium (assembly GCA_019241095.1). Taxonomy (GTDB): domain Bacteria; phylum Verrucomicrobiota; class Verrucomicrobiia; order Chthoniobacterales; family JAFAMB01; genus JAFAXJ01. The sequence goes on from JAFAXJ010000522.1 coordinate 2,425, forward strand.
ATTCACAAAGCTGACCTATTTCTTGCGGTCGATATAGTGTTCCTAACTCTGTCGTGTTCGTCAGGCTTAGAACCCGGGGCTGAGATGCATGGATTTCACGGCTGCCCGCTAGCTTTGCATTCAAGAGGTCGGGTTGGATCTTGCCCTTCGTACCTTCCACTGCGATAACCTTCAATCCGGGGTTCAGGAACCCAGGGGCATTGCATTCATCGGTCTCAATGTGCGAATAGCGGTGGCAAAGCACAGCGTCCTGACGATCACAAAAACTCCCGACAGCAAGGCTGTTCGCAGCGGTGCCATTAAAAACGAAGTAGGATGAACAATCTGTCTCAAAAATATCCTGGATGATTGACTGTGCCTTGACCGTGACGCTGTCTGAGCCGTAAGCAGGAACATGTCCTGTATTCCAACGAGCGATTGCTGCTATAGCTTCGGGACATATGCCTGCGTTATTATCACTGGCGAAATGACGACGATTCTCCACCAAGAAGAACATCCGCGAGAACGAAGCAAAAGAAACCGGAAACCAAAAGCGCGCAGAACGCGACGAGGGTGAGCGCTAAGCAAGCATGAAAAAAGAGGAGATGGTTTTAGTTGTGCGACGCGGGCTGTTCGATTCGCTTGGGGCTTTTCAGGGGCTGAAATTCGGCCCTGAGCGCTATCTTAAAGCTCTACTAAGCCGAGAAAACAACTTCTTTGCCGCGAGATCAGCAGCCGAGGACGATCCCAGTTTAAAGCAAATCATCCCTTACGTTCTGGTTGTCAGCCAAGACAAGATTCTTCGCTATCGCCGTGGCAAAAAATCCGGGGAACAGCGTCTTGTAGCGAAAAGTTCCATTGGGATAGGTGGGCACATGAACGTACATGACGAAGGGCTATTCGCGTTAGACCGAGCTGCCTATCTCAACGGAGTTCAGCGCGAGGTAGCAGAAGAGTTGATCATCCCGGAGCCATTAGAGAACCGAGTAGTCGCGATGATAAATGACGATTCGAATCCGGTAGGCCAAGTGCATCTGGGTGTGGTTCATGTAATGCGATTACCTGAGCCCCGGGCCGCGAAGCGGGAATCTAACATTCTCAATGTGGAGTTCCTGGAGCCGGTAAAGTTGCGATCCGAGAAAGAGGATCTCGAGACCTGGTCGCAGATATGCCTGGAGAATCTCGAGAGATTGATCGCGGTATAGACTCAGGAGGGAGCCGCCCGGAGAGTGTGACTTATTGGACCCACTAGACTGATGGGAGTCCCTTCCCTGTTTAGATCCGTGGGCGAGATGTCTGAGCTTGCCGCGCAAAGCAGGTCCGTCCCGGAGGTTTGACCCTGTATCGGGCGTCGGAAGCACGGGAAGACTTTTCTATGGCTGCACTTCGTGGCGGTATGGCATACCGCTCTGGGCGCCTGGTCTCGTAACGGCTAGTGACGCGGCCCGGCAGGCTTGATCTACGGCGACGGATAGCTCTAATCCCTCGCCTAATCCAACACTTAGCCAACCCACAAAACAATCGCCCGCACCGGTCGTGTCCACCGGAGTGACCTTTGGGGCAGAAATGGATCGAATGCCATGGCCCTCAGAGAAGGAAACACCGTCGGCGCCTAAAGTTACGACCACGTTTCGGCACCCCTGAGTGTGAAACCAATCAATGCTGGCCGCGATCTCGTCTGAGCCGCTTAAATCGACAGCCTCGTGCTCGTTGACAACAATGGTATGCACGGCGCTGTAGATGGATTTGGTTAGAGGACGGGAAGGCGCAGGATTAAGGACATATGTTTTGCCCAGTTCAGCCGCAAGAAGCGCAATCGATGTGATGGCTTCGTCTGGGATCTCCAACTGGGAAACAAAGACATCCGCACGTTCAAAAGCGGTCCGAGCTTCGAGAATCAAACGAGAATTAACTGACTCGTTTGCAGACCTTGCAACAGCAATGAGGTTGTCACGAGTGACTCCATCCACCAGGATCAACGCAACGCCACTAGGCAGATGGTCGACTTGATAGAAGTACTCAAGAGCAATCTTCTCCTTCGCAAGCCGCTCTCTCGCTTGAGCTCCAAAACTGTCTCTACCGTATGCTCCAAGAAACGTAACGGCGCCTCCGGCCCTTGCAGCAGCGACTGCTTGGTTAGCTCCTTTTCCACCTCCAAACGTCTGAAACTCGCCTCCAAGAACCGTCTCGCCAGGTTTAGGCAACCGATCGCAATAAACAACCAGATCCGTGTTGGAGCTTCCGATAACCAGGATGTTCGGGGCGGATGGCATTACATTGCAACAATCAGGATTCCGCACTCACAGGTTCATTTTCACTGAGAGAGGGAACGGTACGGACCGAAGGAGCTTTCCTTGATGACATCCAATATTTCGCAGGTATTGCGGCCAAACCAATGATCACGAACTGGCTGACAATAAAGCCGATCAGAATTCCGAAAGCTTGATCCATGAACCCGTATGAATGAAGTCCGACGCCGAGCATATTGACGCCAAACCAGGACAAACTGACAATCACGTTTCCAAATACCGCCATCATTGCTATTCCCCGTTCCTTGACATACCCACCCCACCGTGCATGCAGCACGATTGCGTTCCATATTACAACCAGAAGGGCCCCATTTTCTTTCGGATCCCAACCCCAAAAACGACCCCAGGACTGGTCAGCCCAAATGCCTCCCAAGATCGTTCCGATCAAACTGAACAAAGTAGCGAAACAGACAACGCCATAGATCATCCTGCTTAATGTCTTCGATGTGACTGAATCGAGCGTGGTCGTAAATAGGCCGCGAAAAATGTAAATAATGCCTAGCAAGCCAGCAAGGAAAACGGAGGAGTAGCCAAGAGATTCACAGACAACGTGGGTTGCCAGCCAGATGTTTGTATCCAAAACCGCTCTCAGCATTTCCAGGGTGTCTCCATCCACCTGCAAATTCTGCGCGATCAA
>JAFAXJ010000611.1 GCA_019241095.1 Verrucomicrobiota bacterium
TACATACCTGTTCATAACTTGGGTTCGGCCGCGTACCTCCGGCATAACCGGAAACGACGCTATGAACTCCATTCACCAGTCTATATTGCGCATCCAAACACCAGAAACATCCACCACCCAGAACCGCCGTTTCGTAGTGTGACGAAGAATTATTTTGTGCGAACGACATAGTCGACCATTGGGCAAGACAAGCGATGATAATCGAAAGACACGAGATTTTCATTGAAAGAATTTTTGTTTACTTGAACAGGTGTAAAAACCTGCCGTAACCCTCGGCTTCAAGTTGGTCGACCCGAATGAAGCGCAACGCGGCTGAGTTCATGCAGTATCTGAGCCCAGTCGGTTTTGGCCCGTCATCAAAGACATGCCCAAGATGAGCGTCGCTCTTTTCGCCACGAACCTCTACGCGAGTCATGCCGTAGGCGTTGTCTGTTACCTCCCGGACAGCTCTGCCGTCGATTGGTTTTGTAAAACTGGGCCAGCCAGTTCCGGAATCGAATTTATCCAAGGAGGTAAAAAGCGGCTCGCCAGAAATAACGTCCACATAAATCCCTGGCTGATGGTTATTCCAATATGCATTTCTGAAGGGAGGCTCCGTACCGCTTTCTTTTGTTACGTGGTACTGTTCCGGTGTTAGCTTGGTTTTGAGTTCTTCGTTAGACATTTTTGATAATTTAGAATCTGACGTGATTTGGCCGAACAGCGAAAGATTGAAAAGCATGACCAATGAGAGCGGGAGCACGAATCTCATGGGTTTTTTGCTTTGTTAAGAACCACAAAAGGGAGATGTTTTTGCAGGCAAACTTATTCCGTCTGTTGCCTCCCTGCCTCAAACCCGGAGATCGAAGAAGGTCAAAAAGCATTAATGACTGGCTGCTAGCTCCTAAATTACCAAAGGTCTTGCGCTCACAGCCAGGCAGGAGGTTTGCACAATTGGGCGTCTCGGTCGGAGCCGCGCTCTCTCGCGCAGCGTAAGCTTGCAAAACTGGAACTTTCGATCAGTGCTCGCAGTCTTTACTAATTCATCGAACTGAATGAAAAACCCATTCGGCCTGGAGTGAAATGAGGATCGATCAATGTTTTTCTTCACGCATCGAGCGCATTTTCTCTGAGAGCTTCAGCACACCCAGGAAAAGCAGCGCCGGTTGTACGAGCAAAAGCACCGACCGTAAAATCAGAGATACAAAGAATAAAACAGGCAGCGCTTGTAAAGCGAACCCAAAAGCGACCGCGGAGAATAAATGCGGCGTCGGATCTTCGCGAACACGACCTAAGTACGATTTCCAAGACTCATCCAAACTGTTAAGGATATGCAATCGGGAATGTTCACCTTGGCGATTCATGTGGCCTGGTTCGGGTATCAGGGCTTGGGACTGAGGATTTTCCATGAAATTGCTTTTCTTTAAAATAGCCCCAGAAACTTTGGCTTTTGACGACGCGTTAGTTTGTTGAACCGGTCGCCATAATCTGATCCTAATTTCGAAGCTTGAGCAAACGCGCTTTCAACACCCTCCTTAAACGGAGCGGCTTTCTGCCCATATTCGTCCAACCAGTTACGAGCCTGGCGAGCGAAATAATCTAGAAAATGTTCTCTTCGCGATGCTTCCTGCTGGCGAGCAATAAGATAACCAAACAGAAATCCAGCCAGCAGAAAGCCGACCAACGTGAACGGATGAAACAGGGGGGCGTTATCTTTCAAGTTGTTCTGATCGAACCCCTTGTCTATTTCTGATTCTCCATGTGTGTCATTCATAAGGATAATGTATTATTAGCTGGCGGGTTGATGAAACATGTTTCTCAGTTCAATTTAGTTCAACAACACGTGAAAGCTGCGACCCTGGACCGAGAAATCAAGTTGTATAATCAAGCAACGCATCTCCGGAGCGTACTGGTTCGAGCACGCTCAGGTTGCTGGATTCCATAAATGAGCAGCTTTCCAATCTGGATTTTCAAGAACTGAGAGACTGTCCACTGGGATAGGCTTCCCAGTTCAACAAATCCTTCGTGCATCTCGCTATCGATCTAATTGCTCAATATGGCCGAGAATGATGACACTGTGGAAGATTTTTCTGAAATGCAGGACCCGCGCGCATCCGCAGCGGCCGCGGGTCTCAGGTATGTATCAGACCAACGCCCTGGTATAACCAGAATCAGAAACGGATCTAATTTTGTCTATCGTGATCAGTCCGGAAACGAAATTACCGACTCTGATGAACTCATCCGCATCAAGTCTCTGGCGATCCCGCCGGCATGGGAGAATGTCTGGATTTGCCCGCGTGAAAACGGACATCTCCAAGCCACGGGTCGGGATACAAGGAATCGAAAGCAGTATCGTTATCACCCGAAGTGGCGCAGCGTAAGGGACGAGGTCAAGTTTGGACATGTGCTTGCCTTTGCTGAAGCGCTGCCAAATATCCGGGCCGCGACCGAAAAGGATCTTGCGGCTCCCGGGTTGCCACGGAACAAGATTCTGGCCACAGTGGTTCGTCTTCTGGAAGTGTCACTGATTCGAATTGGGAACGAGGAATATGCAAAGGAGAATCACTCTTTCGGACTGAGCACCATGCGCAATCGCCATGCTCAAGTGAATGGATCCACTATTCAGTTTGCGTTTCGGGGCAAAAGTGGAGTGAAACATTCCATTAAAGTTTCTGATCGACGTCTGGCCCGCATCGTACAGAAATGTCAGGATTTGCCGGGCCAGCATCTCTTTCAGTATCTAGACGAGGAAGGAAATCCGAAAGAAATAGAGTCGGAAGATGTAAACGCGTACCTGGAATCGATCAGCGGTCAACAGTTTACGGCTAAGGATTTTCGCACGTGGGCAGCAACGGTGCTGGCTGCCATCGCCCTGGAGAAGTTAGAGGAGGTAGATTCAAAAAGTGCCGCCAAAAAGAATGTCGTCGCTGCGATCGAAGCCGTGTCGGGGATGCTTGGAAACACTGCGTCCATTTGCCGCAAATGCTATGTTCACCCTTCAATCATTAATTCTTATCTTGAAGGGACGCTGGTGACAAATCTACGACAGCGGGCTGACGCGGAGATTGCGCAAAATATTGAAAATTTCAAACCGGTAGAAGCCGCCGTCTTAGCACTGCTTAGAGACGAATTAGCTGCGAAACCAGGA
>JAFAXJ010000006.1 GCA_019241095.1 Verrucomicrobiota bacterium
GGTGGGCTGATATCCATAGCGCTTTCTGCCACCGAATCCAGTTTACTGACAATAGTTTTCTGCCGCCCAGTTGTACCCCATTGAATCACCGCGACAGGAAGATGCCTATCTGCGCCATGTACTAGCAGTTCAGACGCTATCGCCTGCAACCGCTGAGCCCCCATCAGCATCACCAGTGTTCCTTTACCTTTAGCCAACATCTGGTAGTCGATCACGCTACCGCCTTTTTCGGGATTCTCGTGACCTGTGAAGATCGTTATGCTGGAAACGAAATCACGATGTGTCACCGGAATCCCAGCGTAAGCCGGGACGGCTAGAGCCGAACTGACGCCTGGCAAAATCTCGAACGAAAGACCAGCCCCGGCTAAGGCTTCAGCTTCTTCAGCGCCACGGCCAAAAAGAAACGGGTCACCCCCTTTCAGCCTGACCACCCGCAGACCCTGACGAGTTTTGTCGATGAGCAACTTATTAATCTCGTCCTGATTTAAAGCATGGTCTCCGGCCCGCTTGCCTGCGTATACAATCTCAGTGCCTTCGCACGCCCATTTTAATATTTCCCGATTACAAAGGTGGTCATAAATGATGACCTGCGCTTCACCCACGACCTCTCTAACCCGCAACGTCACCAGGCCTAAGTCACCAGGACCGGCTCCAGCCAGGACACAACTACCTACCGTTTCCATAAATTTGGTCTAACAGCGCGGTGACAGCCCCTTGGACGGACTTAAACACTCCGGAAACCATTCCCGAGCGGGGACGACCGGCTTCGTCGAACACAATCGCTTCCAAATGCAAAGTGCTGCCGCGAAGCCGGGTCCGTACGCCAAGCGGCAACTGACAACCGCCGCCAAGAAGCCGCAGGACCTCGCGCTCTACCTGCACACAATACCAAGTCGGCTGATCATTCACACCCTCCAGCATCGCGCGGACGCTGAAATTCTTTGCCGCGATTTCCAAACCGATCGCTCCTTGACCTACAGCTGGCAGAATTTCAGTCAGTTCGCTTACAAACAGCAGTTCGTTCTTGTAATCAAACGCGCCAGGGCCTTTTGAGAGGCCAAGTCGCTCTATTCCTGCTTTCGCAAGGACCAGTCCGTGCCAACCCGGTTCTCTGCATAATCGATCTATTCTTGTCGTTACATTGCCGCGCACTTCGATAACTTTCAAATCAGGTCTCAGGAAAGTTATTTGTCGAGAACGCCGAGGACTACTGGTTGCGAGGATTGCGCCCCCCGGCAAGGAACCGAGGGCAAAAGGCTTTTTCGAAATGAGTATATCTACGGGATCGTGTCTGGCCAAGACCGCGGCTAGCTCAAGCCCCTCCGGCAGCGACGTGGGTAAGTCCTTGAGAGAATGGACTGCTACATCGATCTCACCTTCCAAAAGCGCCTGCTCGAGTTCCTTGGTAAAGAGTCCTTGAGGTGAAGCGGGCTGGCTCAGACTGATGTCGAGCCTTTGATCACCGGTGGTCCTGATGACCTTCGTTTCTATCTTGCCCGATGACGGAACGCGTTCCAGCGCCTGTTTCACAAGGAGAGTTTGGGCGAGAGCTAAGCTGCTACCCCGGGTACCGAGAACTACGCTCATTCGAACCTTAGCACTTCGGATTGCGTCGAACCTAAGGTCGCTGCGCAATTTCGCACCATCCACAGTTGAAACTCGTCGACTTGCTTCAATATCACTTCTTCACAACGCTCCGCTTCGTCCTTGCGAGTCTGCAGGGTTTGCGCAGCAATCGCTTGCAAGCTGTCCAGGTCGTAGACGAAAACTCCATCCAGATGATGCACGTCCGGAGCGACATCCCTCGGTACAGCGAGATCGATAATGAACAGCGGCCGATCGCGTCTGGTCCGCAAAACTGGCTGAAGTTTCTCAGCAGTCAGGATGGCATGAGGCGCCGATGTGGAGCTGATAAGAATGTCTAAATCCTCAAATTCGGCCGCCCATTCGTTAAAACGAATTGCCCGGCTGCCCGTTTGTTCCGCGAGAATCGCAGCTCTTTCAAAGGAGCGGTTAGCCACAAAAATCTGCTGTGCCCCTCGTGCTTGGAGACATTTGGCAGTTTTCTCGCTGGTCTCGCCTGCGCCAAGGATCATTACTTTGCACTCCGACAAATGCGAAAAGATTTGCTCCGCCAGATCCACCGCGACCGAGCCCACCGATACACTGCCCCTGGTGATTGCCATTGAAGAGCGCACGAGTTTCCCAACATGAAACGCTTTCTGGAAGAGGCGGTTAAGGATTTTGCCTGTTGCGCCCAGTCGGACGGCTTCCTCGTAAGCCCGCTTGACCTGTCCGAAAATTTCCGTTTCGCCGACGACCATGGATTCGAGACCTGACGCAACGCGGAAAAGATGGCGTACAGTTTGCACCAGAGAAAGCCGAAACAGATGCTGGCAATCGCCGGGGCGAACCTTGCCAAAGATGTCCTCAAAGAGCGGCTCAGCGGCAAGATGAGCGTCGTGACTCACGACGTAAAATTCGGTTCGGTTACAGGTCGAAAGAAGCACCACTTCTCCAATCGCTGGCACTCGGATCAGCTTTGTTAAGAACTCTGGCAATGCAGAATGGGCTACGGCAAACCGCTCACGAATTTCCAAACTCGCTGTCTGATGGCTAATTCCGAAACAGAAGATATTCATCCTTGAACCGAGGAGCTTTCAGAAATGAAGCGAATACCCCAGAAGATCCCTAGGAGCAGACTAAACGCGATAATCGAGAAAGTTGCAATCCACCGTGCGGCCATTCTTCGCCGAAGCCGGGCGAAAAGAATGCCGCCATAGACAGACCAGACTATAATCGACCACGCAACCTTGCGCCAGTCTACCTCGGCTTTTACAAAGAACCCCGTAGACAGGCCGACGGTCAAAAGCGCAAATCCTACCCATAACAGACGAGAATTTGCGACCGTTAAAGCAGTGATTGGTGGCAGGCGAAAGAAAATTGAACCTGGTTTCAGAGTCTTTAATTGGCGTTCTTGAAAAAGGTACATTCCTCCGGCAACGCAAGCTAACGCAAAAGCTCCACATGCTACGATCGAGAATGAAGTATGAGCCTCCAGCCAGGGATCTACAGCTGTTTTTATGGGAGCAATGCTCCTATCAGGCAATGACAACGCGGAAACAAGAATGATTGATGCTACTGGTGCAGTAAAAGCGCCCAGGAGCGACATGCGGTAAGTCGAACCGATCCCAAAATAAATCAGAACCATAGACCATGCCATGAACACCAGAAGTTCGAAATAATTTGTAATTGGGCATCTGCCAATCGCGTGACCGCGCACAAAGAGGAAGGTCGTTAAAGCGGTAAATCCAAGGCCGATCAAAATCAGTGTGTTCCTGGCAGCCAAAGGCCAACCAGACGCCAAAGCAAAGCCGGAGTAGACAAAAGCGAGAATGAAGCACGTCGATGCTGCCCCAACCCATATGCGATCAGGTCCAACAAGCAGTGTCGCGAGAAAATCAAGATGCATCGCTTGAGCCGACCTGTTACGGTCGGCGATTTATGAGCCGGGTCAACCATGCGCAGTTACAGTCGTCAATTCGAGACATTCTGGATTTTCCGACTCCAGGAATTGTGTTCAAGGACATTAGTCCCTTGTTGGGCGACGGCCCTTTGTTCCGGAGTGTTATCGATGAATTAGCAGAGATTGCTTCTAACACTGAACTTTCGAAAATTGTAGCCATCGACGCGCGCGGTTTCGTTTTCGGAGCGGCCGTGGCTTACAAGCTGGGTCTGGGGTTTATTCCAATCCGCAAAAAAGGCAAACTGCCATACAAAACAGTAGGCTCGTCCTATCAACTGGAGTACGGAGATGCGGCGATGGAGATACATATCGATGCCCTGAACCCCGGAGAAGCAACTGTCCTGGTTGATGACCTTTTAGCAACTGGCGGAACATCGGCCTCAGCTGTCAACCTTGTGCAAAAACTCGGGGGCTCAGTAAAAGCGGCGCTTTTTGTCATCGAGTTGGATTTCCTGCACGGTCGCGCTAAACTGCCGCCCGACGTTCCAGTTCATTCACTGATCAGGTTCTAAGAATTAGTCAAGACCAACCTGCTCTGCTCTGCACTAAGCTTTGCCAGCATTGGCCGGGATGCGTTGAAGGAGATGATCCAGCTGATCTCTGGATTCCACACCGATTGTGAAACAGTCCACGCACTTCTTTGTAAGGACAAACTGCAAACATTCATCGATCCGATGAGTCAAACTGCCGTTCCCGAAAATCTTCATGCCTATCACGCCCTTGCCTTCGGCTTTCATCGTCTCTAACACGCTCAAGATCGACTCAGGTTTTGCATCCATATAAGCTCCGGCCGGGTTAATGCGCACCAAATCGACTTCAACCCAAGGTTCACGTGCGGCAGCTTTCAAAGCGCCGAAGGAATGGCAGGAAACCCCGTGAGCACGGACTACGCCGCGCTGCTTCGCCTCTGAGATTACATCCATTGCGGGGCGAAGATTAGTCGTCCAGTTAGGATCTGTAACGCAATGGAGCAACAGAATATCAATATAGTCTGTCCCCAATTCCTTCCGAAATCTCTCCACGTCGGAACGTACCTCTGTCGCGGATCTCGAAGAGGTTTTTGTGAGAATCGTAATTTTTTCGCGCGGCACCTTTCGCAAAGCGGTAGCCAGGTGGGGATGAGTTCCATACTGGTCCGCAGAGTCCCAAAAAAGAAGCCCCCGCTCATATCCATACTGTAAAAGGTCAGACAATCCGCCAATCCCGAGTTCCCTGGTCTGGTTAGATTGACCAGCCCAACCCAAAGTGCCGGTTCCGATCGCCATCCGGGTCACCTTCAATCCGGTCTGCCCGAGATTTACTAAATCGGTCGCTTCTGGTCTCGCGTCAGCTCTCGCAGCCCAACCTACTACGGAGTGCGACGAAGCTGTGACCGCTGCGGCTCCGCGCAAAAAATCGCGACGATTCATACTGGGCCCCCTTTCGTGTTTACATGCTGGAACGGTTGTTGAAATCTCATTTGCTTTTTAAGATTACTGAGCCCAACCTGCCCGCTTATCGTTTTCATCTCAAGATGATCAGGTTTATCGGAGGCAGGGCCATTAGCTTAATCATCATTCTGTTTTGCGTTGTTACCGCCACTTTTTTCCTGATCCGCATTATGCCCGGCGGGCCTTTCGATCGAGAACGTAAGCTCTCGCCAAATATCGAAAAGCAGCTTCTAAAAAAATATAAATTGGACGGACCCATACTCGACCAATATTTCAACTATCTTGGTGACTTGCTGCACGGAGACTTACGCCTTTCAACTAAATATCGAAACCGGTCAGTGAACGAGATTTTGGCGGATAGCCTCCCTGTTTCCGTAACTCTGGGCAGTATAGCTTTTTGCATCGCGACCTTCGCAGGAGTGCTGCTCGGGTCAGTGGCTGCAGCCAACCAGCACGGTTGGATTGATCGTACCGCGATGTTTGGCGCGCTTTTGGCGATATCGCTTCCTTCTTTCGTTATTGGGCCGATGTTAGTCCTGCTTTTCGCGATAAACTTCCCTCTTTTGCCCGTCGGAGGCTGGGGTGATTTTCGCAGCCTCATCCTTCCGGCGTTAACCCTCGCGGCTCCATACGCTGCCTATATTGCCCGGTTAACGCGTGCAAGCATGTTGGAGGTTTTATCCCAGGACTATATTCGAACAGCGCGCGCCAAGGGTCTCAATGAAATCCAAGTAATTTATAAGCATGGGCTCCGGGTCGCAATCCTCCCGGTTATTTCATTTTTAGGGCCTCTTGCCGCCAATCTTCTTACTGGATCCATCGTCGTGGAGAACATTTTTAACATCCCTGGTGCGGGCGGCTTCTTCGTCAGCTCCGTGCTGAATCGAGACGGATTCTTACTGGCCGGGGTTGTAATCGTCTACTGCACGTTGTTGGTCGGCTTCAATCTAGTCGTAGACATCCTGTACGGATTTCTGGATCCCCGGATTTTGTTGTATGATTGACCCGCGTTCGCCCATCACCAAGCTCCGGCGGAACCGAGCTGTTCTATTTTCGATTTTTATTCTCGCCATTGTGGTTGTTGCTGCGGTAATCGGGCCGATGCTTTTGCCCACTGCTCAGGTAACTAGAAACAGCCTGCTTCCTCCATCACCAGACCACCTTTTCGGGACTGATCTTAACGGTCGAGACCTCTTTTACCGGGTCGTGCTAGGAGCGCAAATCTCTGTATTTGTCGGAGTAGCAGGTGCAACTGTCAGCTTCTTATTTGGCACGGTATACGGCTTAATCTCGGGTTACTCAGGGGGCTCAACAGATGCCGCCATGATGCGTCTGGTCGACATCTTCTACGCGATTCCGCGTTTGATCCTGCTACTGGTTCTGATAAGTGCTTTAGACCCTTTGATCCGGCAGCAAATGGAAAGGATCGGCGTACCACAGCTGGTTGGATATTCTAAAGTGCTTATTCTGGTGCTTTGCCTTGGATTAACCGAATGGTTAACAATGGCACGGATTGTTAGAGGACAGGTGCTAAGCCTGAAATCGCAACAATTTGTACTCGCCGCCCGTAGCATTGGGCAAACTCATTTTAACATCATCTTTCGTCATCTATTCCCAAATTTGCTTGGCGTCGTAATTGTGTACCTTACCCTGACAGTACCATCTGTCATTCTTGATGAATCGTTTTTAAGCTTTCTTGGCGTTGGAATTCAGGCGCCGCTCGCGAGCTGGGGGCTTCTCCTAAGCGATGCAACCCAAGTCATTAATCCTGTCAAAAGCTACTGGTGGCTATTAGTCTTTCCCGCTCTCGCCATGTCACTTACACTACTGGCGCTCAATTTCTTGGGTGACGGACTGCGCGACTCTTTTGATCCGCGAGTGAAGAAATAAGCGGTTGGAAGAAGTAGTTAATGCAAGTTCCTCCGAGAGTGCCTTATTACGGCAACTGTTCTGCATGGATTTTCTTGAAGAGCTTAAATCTTCAGTGATTTGCGGGGATGGAGCAATGGGAACCGAACTCATGTCCGCAGGTGTTCCGCTTGACGTCTGTTTTGAAGAAGTAAACACAACAAACCCTGACATTGTGGTGAATATCCATAAATCCTATATTCAAGCGGGCGCTCGCCTTATCGAAACGAATACCTTCGGAGCGAACGGGGTGCGTTTAGCTAAGTTTGGCTTAGGATCGAAGGCCAAAGATCTCAGTTATGCCGGCGCCAAACTTGCTCGCCAAGCCGCAGCAGATTCGAATATCTACGTTGCCGGGAGTGTTGGACCGCTTGGAAGCGGGGATAAATCGATCGATTCGGCAGATCAAGAGAAGCTGTTTAGCGAACAGATATGCGCACTGCTTGACGGCAAGGTTGACTTGATCTTTTTAGAGACGTTCCAGGATCTGGATGAGATCAGAACGGCTTTGGCTGCAGCCAAGAAGCTAAGCCCAACCATTCCTGTTGTTTGTTCCATGGTCTGTTCGGAAGAAGCACGCCTTCCCTCCAGCTTGCCAGTTGTGCAAGCATTCCGACAACTCGTTCGCTTAGGTGCGGACGTGGTGGGAGTAAACTGTGTCACAGGGCCGAACGCGATGGTTCGTACCCTTAGGCGGATTCCCTTGGAGTTTATCATCAGTGCTTTTCCAAATGCCGGTTATCCACGCTATCACGAAGGCCGTTTCCTCTATAATGCTGCGCCTGAATACTTTGGGAATAGCGCCAAAGAATTTGTTCGCCTTGGCGCATGCCTCATCGGGGGTTGTTGCGGAGTCGGCCCTGCACATATTCGAGAGATGGTCAAAGCGATCGCGGGTCTTAAACCGGTTCGTTCGAAACCGACTGTGGATTGGATCCCTGAGGCTTCGCCGTCGCCGAACCGCCGCCATCCGGAAACCAGTATTCTGGATCTGATGGCACGAGGACACGTTGTCGCAGTGACCGAACTGGATCCGCCCAAAACTCTGGATCTTGATAAGTACTTCAAAGCGGCACGGACCTTAATTGATGCAGGAAGCGATGCTATCACTCTCGCTGACAACTCGCTTGCTATTCTGAGACTCAGTAACCTGGCTGTCGGTGCTATCCTGAAGCAGCAGTACAACATTATGCCGCTGCTGCATGTTAGTTGTCGCGATCGCAATCTAATCGGTTTGCAAAGCGAACTGCTTGGCATCGCTGCGCTCGGGATCCGCCACATCCTACCGCTTACTGGCGATCCAGCCAAATTCGGGGACCATCCCGGGGCATCTTCCGTTTATGATGTCAATTCGATCCAGCTCATGGAAATCATCGCGGGATTAAACCGAGGATATAATTTTGCCGGAAAAACTATCAAATACCCGACTGACTTTGTAATGGGCTGTACCTTCAATCCCAATGCGAAAAACCTTGATGCTCAAGTCGCACGACTTGAACGCAAAATCGCTGCGGGAGCTCGTTACGTGATGACTCAGCCTGTATTTGACCCGGCTCTCGTTGAAGTTGTCGATAATCGGACCCGACATCTCGCTGTCCCTATCTTGATTGGCATATGGCCTTTACTGAATGGCCGGCAAGCCGAATTCCTGCACCATGAAGTGCCTGGAATTATCATCCCCGATAAGGTGCGCAGCCGGATGAGCGGCACAGAGGGAGCCGAAGGGCGCATCCGAGGCATTGCTGTTGCCAAAGAAGTGGTGCGTGCTGCACTCGATCATTTTCCAGGAGTTTACCTCATAACCCCTTTCCTCGCCTATGACACAACCGCCGAGCTCGCACAGTTCGTCCGAACCATTACCTAAGATCTCCCGTCCTTTGCTCTTTCAAATCGGCGGGTTGGCGCTGGCGTGTGTTGCCCTTTTTGCCCTTTCATCACAGTATCCGGTAATTGAGTGGATCGGGGATAGCAGAGAACACATTCAGAAACTTGGAGTTTGGAGCGGCGTGCTGTTCCCTGTGATCTATGCCGCTTGCAATCTTCTTTTGTTGCCTGGTGGAGTATTAAGCGTCGGAGGCGGATTTTTCTTTGGATTATGGTGGGGTTTCGCGCTTGTCCTTTGCGGTAATCTGTTGGGCGCTACAGTAGCCTTTACTATTGCAAGAAAGATAGGGCGGCAGCGCATTGAGAGACTGCTTTCCCGCAATCGACGGCTCCGGTTGCTGGATCACGTCGTCGCAAGGCATGGCTGGAAGATCGTGGTTCTTTCCCAGCTGAACCCTCTCGCTCCATCCAGTCTGCTGAATTATTTGTACGGTCTTAGCCGGGTAAAACTTAGCCGCTGTTTGCTTTGGATTGCGATCGGACAAAGTCCGGGCCTTTTTCTTTATTCCTTTGTAGGTACACTCGGGCAATTCGGTCTCGATATGGCCAGGGGCACACGCAGACCGTTCTTCCATGATTACCTGTTCTGGGGTGGCGGGTTTGTTCTCACCACTGTCACGACTTTGCTTTTGAGTCAGCTTGCTCGGCGCATCATGGTTGAGGCTGACACCGGCGCGGGTTGATCAACGTGGCAAGCCGTCTATCCCCATCCGAGAATCCCAGAGCCGGCGGAATTCTGGCTGGGCAGATCTCAGAAGAGTCGCCCGAAGCCACTGCCGGTGAACCCATTCAAAGCGAATGCGAAAACGTCGTCATCTTGACGACGATCAAGCCCCGGGTATCTTCTGTCTGACCTGGTGGCAAAAATGATGTGTTCCCCAGCAGAAAGTCAAGATTCGGATCTAGCGATTTATCTCGATTATGGCGTCGACAGTTTCTTTGGCAGCTGCCGTGACATAGCGATCAATCACCAAGGGCTCGTCTTCCGGTCTCGGTGGAAATTCCCGCTGGGCACTCAGCTGGCATTAAGGATTTGCGCTCGCTGCAAAGACTCTGATGAAAATGGGGTCTGTCAGGACGTCAGTGGTCTAGTTGTTGGCTGCGAAGCTCTTCAGAATCGGCATGTCCAACCTGATCTTTACGAACACTGGTTCAAAGTCGCTGTGCTTTTTATCGATTTAGCGGAGCCGGCCCAGGAAGATCTGGAACGATTGGGCGATCAACTGGAGCTTGGGGTGGTCGGTTAACGGGTGCCATCGGTGGCAGGTCCGCTTTCAAAGCTCGGGTTTACTCGAGCCTGGGTTTCTTGCTCTACTCGTGATCAGTTTCTAGAATCGCTCTACTCGCCTAGATCGTTTACCGCGTTCTCCTGAGGAGAAGCTTGCTCGCCCTGGATGGCGTTTACAAGCTTCGTCGCACGACTCTTCCTTCGATCAGCCAGGTTCTGATGAACGGTGCCTCTTTTGGCTGCTTTATCCAAGCGGGATGCCAAGACAGCAAGTTCAGCCTGAGACTTTTGTTTATCACCGGACGCAATTGCCGATGCAAACTTCTTTTGCTGGCGCTTCAGCGCTGTCAGAACACTCTTATTGCGCAACGTCCGTCCAAGCGTTTGCCGGGCTCGTTTCGCAGCGGATTTTGTATTGGCCATATAACCGTCGAATGAGAGCGGGACAGTATCAACAGAAGTACTTCTGTCAACAAGGATTCATCTAGACCAAAGGATTGACCCCTTAAAGAGCACGGCTCTGCCCCGCGCTAGGCTGCTCGTGAACAACAAGGGTCTGCAGAAGGTACCGATCAAGGAAAAAAGCCGATTTACGCGCTCTTGAGCGCGACGAGAAACCTTCGTTGTCTACTAGGAGCTTATAGAGCGCGGCGGAGCCTTGTTCTCCAGGCGTGACTACCCCATGAAAACGGAGCCGACCCTCTTAAGAGGAGGTGTCGGCTTCCCGAACATTGTTATCAGAACCGGTAGCCTTGTAAGATGGCTTATTCATCAAAGCATTAAAAACCCGTCTTGGCAGGCTTCTGCCATTTTCCTCCTGTTCGATACCTTCATGCGCATGCCTCTTCGCCTCCTCCCATATCGCGGGGAAGCCGGGTGAGCTGGAGACCATCCATCGTTCGGCACGAGCGTAAATTTCCAGTTCACGTTGAACGTGGCGATCTGGCAACTGGTTTAGATTAGCGACCTTGATTCGCAAATTTTCGTTCTGCTGCTTCAACTCCAGAAGATCCTGCCGCAAACGGTTCGTCGCTTCCGATTCAAGTTCAAGCTTATCTGCAAGGTGACGCTTCAAACGCTTGACTTCGCCCTTTGTCTCATTCAGGCGCATCGCAATGACAATCATGCCGATCAGCCCCAACACAAGGCCCGCGCCAAGTCCCCAAAAGAAATAATGGTGCAGAAAATCCATAAAGACGATCTCGAATACTAAACTCTTCCCGGCCCGGATCAAGGTTGCTTATTCGCTTGGCAGGCGAGGTCAAAAGAAGCCAGATAGTGGTCCCGACCAGTATGCCAGGGGGGAGAGTTGAACTCCCGACCAAGGGCTTATGAGTCCCCTGCTCTACCACTGAGCTACCCTGGCTTCAGGTTTTGAAACCCGAAAGTAAAGCGTTTTGTATTCGTTTCAAGCTGGATGTCACAGGTAGACAGATCAGATTCGATGGTTCCCCATAGACACACAGTTGACCTCCTACTCAGACCGGGATATTGAAAGTAAGGTCCAGAGGGCATCCGACGAAAATCGTTCTACCACGCAGTTAACTTGCTAATCTCTCCCGAAAAGAATTGCTAATGAATGCCACAACTTCTACTGACGATATTCAGCGCCTTCTGAAAGCTGAACATGATGACCCATTCTCGATTCTTGGGATGCATCGGGATGGTAATGAGAACGTGGTACGATCATTTCACCCTGAGGCCAAGGAGCTTTCCGTTGTTGATCGAAGTGTCACCCGAAAATATCCAGGTTCGCGAGTAAACGAAGAAGGGCTGTTTGAAATACCGGTTGGCAGCAACCAGTTCGATTACCTGCTCGAAATCACGACCTGGTCCGGTGAAACCTTGCAAGTAAGCGATCCCTATTCTTACGGACCGCTGCTGGGTGAACTGGATATGCACTTGTTCAAGGAAGGCAATCACTACGAAATCTACGAGAAACTGGGGGCTCACCTATGTGAACTGAACGGACATAAGGGTGTAATGTTTGCCGTCTGGGCGCCTAACGCCCAAAGGGTAAGTGTTGTTGGAGATTTCAATGGCTGGGATGGCCGCGTATTGCCAATGCGGCGAAGAGTGGAGGCGGGCATATGGGAAATTTTTGTGCCTGGCATTTCCGAAGGGACCCACTACAAGTTTGAAGTTCGAAATTGTTTTGGTCAGATCGTCTTGAAAAGCGATCCGTTCGCATTTTACGGTCAGCACGGTATTCAGACGGCTTCCATGGTGTTCGAGCTGAATCGCTTCAAGTGGGACGATCAGGCCTGGATGGAAAAGCGGGAAAAGGATTTATGGCATAAAAAGCCGATCAGTATCTATGAGGTGCATCTCGGGTCGTGGGCCCGAATTCCTGAAGAAAACAACCGATATTTAAGCTATATCGAGTTGGCCGATCGTTTAATTCCTTACGTCAAAGATCTAGGATACACTCACATCGAGCTGTTACCTGTAGCTGAGCACCCGTTTGATGGTTCCTGGGGTTATCAGGTGACGGGGTACTTCGCTCCGACCAGCCGCTTTGGCAATCCAGACGAATTCAGGCACTTCGTGAACGCCTGCCATGAAAATGATCTTGGCGTTATATTGGACTGGGTGCCAGGACACTTTCCTAAAGACCTTCATGGTCTCGCTTTGTTCGACGGAACTCATCTGTATGAACATGCGGATCCACGGCAGGGAGAACACCGGGATTGGGGAACTCTGATCTTTAATTATGGTCGAAACGAAGTCAGGAATTTTTTGGTCGCCAACGGCCTTTACTGGTTTGATAAATTTCATATTGACGGACTTCGGGTCGACGCTGTCGCGTCAATGTTATACCTTGACTACAGCCGCCGTGCCGGAGAGTGGATACCTAACGTTTTCGGCGGCCGTGAAAACCTGGATGCAATCCATTTTTTAAAGCGCTTCAACGAGGTCTCTTACGAGCGTTTTCCTGGGATCATGACGATTGCCGAAGAATCCACTTCATGGCCCGGGGTCTCCAGACCTGTTTACCTTGGTGGTGTCGGCTTCGGTTTCAAATGGAACATGGGCTGGATGCACGACTTCCTGCAATACATGAGCCTGGAGCCAATTCACCGGAGATATCATCAGGGGGAAGCGACTTTTTCGCTGATTTACGCCTTCTCTGAGCAGTTTATTCTTGTTCTTAGTCACGACGAGGTAGTGCACGGCAAGAAATCCTTGATCCAGAAAATGCCGGGAGACACTTGGCAAAAGTTCGCGAATTTGCGCCTTTTCTACGGCTGGATGTACGGGCATCCCGGAAAAAAATTGCTCTTTATGAGCGGCGAAATTGCACAATGGTCAGAATGGAATCATGACAAAAGCATTGATTGGCATCTGGTCCAGTTTCCTTTGCATGATGGCGTTCGGCGACTCATTCAGCATTTGAATTATCTTTATAAGACCGAGCCTGCTTTTTGGGAAAATGACGACAGCTATAAAGGTTTTGAGTGGATCGATTTTCGTGACAGCGACAATAGCGTGCTCACCTTTTTGCGAAAGTCAGACTCAGGACAGCCGATCGTTTTTATAGTTAATGCAACGCCCGTTCCGAGATACGCTTACCGGGTAGGTGCGCCAGGCGAGGGCTGGTACGAAGAATTATTGAACACCGACGCCGATCTTTATGGCGGCAGCAATATGGGCAATTATGGAGGCATCCACGCTGACGCCACCCCTTGGCAGGGTCAATCACATTCTTTGCTGGTAACCTTGCCGCCGCTGGCGACCATTGCTTTCAAGCGACATCCGTACAATCAGAAAACTGGCGCCTTAAAAGGCGACTAGTTTCGAGCGTGAGGTTCTCGATCATCAACGACCGACCCGAGCGTGCCATCAAAGAAACGCGTTCTGATGTGATCACCGCCGGCCAGTTCTGCGGCGGACTGTACAACATGCCCCGAGTCGGTCGTAGTGATGCTATATCCGCGCTGCAAAGTCTGCATAGGACCCAGTAGTCTAAGCAGAGAAATAAATTCGAAAATTCGATTTCGGTCTGCTTTGAGTCTTCCGGTCAGCGATTGTTTCAGCCGTAATTCTATCATATCGAGATGCTTTCTTTGCGCTTCCAGCCAGCGTTCCGGCCGGTGAGCAACCAACAATGCGCAGAGCTTTTCCAATTGCGACCGACGCCGCTGTAGCTCAAGCGTGCGACTTTGTTTCAGCTTTTCTTCCAGCGCGTCAATCCGTTGCACGCGTTCGCGCAGCAACCTTCCAGGTTGGCCAACCGCGAGGACGTCTGCGACTCTTCGCAACCTTTGACGACGAGCGTCTAAGATCTGCGCGAACCGACGTTCCAAAGCGGTGGCAAACAAGGCCAGTTGCTTATGAAGTGCTTTCCCATCGGGAACAACCAGTTCCGCAGCGGCGCTCGGCGTCGGGGCACGAAAATCAGCGACAAAATCCGCAATCGTATAGTCCACTTCGTGCCCGACTGCGGAGACCACCGGTATACGGGACCGACGGATGGCTCTGGCTAAGGCTTCTTCATTGAATTCCCACAAATCTTCCAAACTTCCGCCGCCGCGGCCAACAATGAGGACATCAATAGGGATTCGGTTGAAAGGCGAACTGAGATAATCAATCATGGCTGCAATCTCTTCGGCTGCACCCTCCCCTTGCACTCTCACCGGACAGATAAGAATAGAAAGCCAGGGACTGCGACGCCGCAATACGTTTAGCATATCCTGAACAACTGCACCGGAAGGCGACGTAACTAGAGCAACACGGATCGGGAATTTCGGCAGGGGGCGCTTAAGCTCTGACGCGAACAATCCTTCTGCCTCCAATTTGCGTTTGAGCGCTTCGAACTTGGCCTGTAACAGTCCTAACCCCTTACGCTGAATCAATTGGACAACCAACTGGTATTGCCCGCGAGCTTCATAGACCGTGACCTGCCCGAACGCTTGCACTTGAACTCCGTCAGCCAGAGCAATTCGACTCTGGGCTCCGTACGAGCGAGCGAACATCACACAGGCAAGTTGGGCACGATTATCCTTCAGGGTGAAATAATGATGTCCAGATGATTGCCGACGGTAATTGGATATTTCACCCTCAACCCAGACACTACCGAATCTCCCTTCCAACACATCTTTTAATGCCAAAGTAAGCTGATAAACCGACAGGATCTGACTCATCGCTAAGGACCAACTAAATCACCAAAATTGCTGGTACGAATTCTTTGAACATGAAAAAATGATATTTCTTCGACCTGAGTTTGTTGCCAATGATCACGATAGCGCAAGAAGATCCGCGTTCCCCTGATGCCCAGGAGCTACTCTCTG
>JAFAXJ010000079.1 GCA_019241095.1 Verrucomicrobiota bacterium
ATGCCGCCATCCTCCGATTCTGCGTGACGGCGCGGACAAACAAGCCTAATCGCGTCCTGTTCAAAACAAAACCGGCGATGCCCACCACGCACAAAGCGAAACCTATGATAACGATCCGATTGAATGGCAGGATCAGGTGTGGCATCACTGTGATTCCGCCACTCATCCACGACGGGTTAGACACTTGGACGTTTTGCGCCCCGAAGAGAGTTCTTACTGCCTGTATGATGACTAAGCTCACCCCAAAGGTAGTCAATAAAGTCTCAAGCGGACGGCCGTACAGAAAGCGGAGTACGCAACGTTCGAGGACAACCCCGGATATTGCAGCCGCAAAGAAGGAGACTGGTACCGCCGCGATTGGATACCAGTCCAGAGCGCCGGTGAAATGAGCTTTGAAAATCTCCTGGGTAACGTAAGTCGCATAAGCCCCCACCATCAGAAATTCGCCATGGGCCATATTGATAACACCGATCAACCCGTAAGTTATGGCTAAACCTAAAGCAGCTAACACCAGGATACTGCCCAGACTTAACCCGGCAAATACGGTTCCTACTAATTGAATCTTCCGCTCTTCGAATCTACACTGTTGTAAGGCGCTCAGAACTGCTGTCCTTACCTTTGGATCAGGTTCGTTGTAGCTGCCATCTGCTTTCTTTAGAGTTAAAGGAAGAAGCAGTCCTTCCAATTGCGGGTCTCTCAGATCACCTATAAGCTTTGCGGCTTTCAGCCGTTCTTGAGCCTCAGGATCTTGAAGACCGGTTAGCGCCCAGAGTTGATCTAATTTTCCTTTCAGGACCGGATCCTTTTCTTTTACGCGAGCGGCATCAATGTCCGGTTTCAGAGACGGATCAGGTTCTCTCAAGATCCCATCTATGGCTCGCGCCCGTGTGGCTGGATCCTGCGCCTGCAGCTGCAAGGCGTTTACGGATTCGCTGATCTGCGAGCGGAGCAGGTTGTTGATCGTAATCGACTGAACATCATCCGGAGATACGGTTATTGCCGCACCTGTGATTGGATCCAAAAAACTGTTCCCGTCCTGCATAAGAATCTTCCCGGAAGAGTTGACTACCACGGATTCTGAACGCAACGCTTGAAGCAACCGTAAAGCGGCAGGTCCGCCTGACAGGCGGACCTTCGAAATAGCCTCTGCTTTGGCGTCAAAGTCGTCGTCTCCCAGCGGCTTTAAATCTTCATAGGTTAGCGCGGCTCCACAAACTACCGCAGTTCGAAAAAAATGAATAACTAACCCCAGCCATAATAGGAGCCGACACATAGATTGATCGGATAGTCAATTTCCTGATACATCGCTATCTGCGAACTGAAGGTTGTTCTGCAGCGATACGATCGGTGGTACACGGTCCGGTTTATTTTCGTTCCCGGGAACGAATGGGCTCCACGGTTGAGCGCGGATTGGCGCTTTTGTTTTCCAGACTACGTTAAATTGACCGTCTGCTCGGATCTCACCAATCATCACAGGCTTGTGGAGATGATGGTTGGGATCCATTGTTAGCACAAACCCACATGGTGCGTTGAAGGTCTGACCGTACATCGCTTCTACCACTTTGTTCGTGTCTGTACTACCCGCTTTTTCTACCGCCTGTTTCCACATATGCATACCAACGTAGGTAGCTTCCATTGGGTCATTCGTAACTCGCTTGTTCCCACCCGGCAGATTGTGCTCAGCGACATAGGCAAACCATTTCTTCTTGAACTCATCATTGACCGGATTCTTCAAAGACATGAAATAATTCCAGGCGGCCAAATGTCCAACAAGAGGCTTCGTATCTATACCTCTGAGTTCTTCCTCACCCACAGAGAATGCCACAACCGGCACATCTGTTGCTTTCAGCCCCTGATTACCAAGTTCCTTATAGAACGGAACATTTGAATCGCCGTTAATGGTTGAAACAACTGCCGTTTTACCACTTTCAGAAAACTTTTTAATGTCATTGACGATTGTCTGATAGTCAGAATGACCGAAGGGAGTGTAAACTTCTGCTATATCGTTATCTTGAACTCCTTTTGCATGCAGAAAAGCCCGCAGGATTTTGTTCGTCGTTCTTGGATAAACATAATCAGTTCCCAGCAGAAAGAATCTTTTTGCGGCGCCTCCTTCTTTGCTCATCAAATACTCGACAGCTGGAATAGCTTGCTGGTTGGGTGCTGCTCCAGTGTAGAAGACGTTCTTAGACATCTCTTCGCCTTCGTATTGGACAGGATAAAACAGGAGGCCATTGAGTTCTTCAAATACCGGCAAGACAGACTTGCGCGAAACGGACGTCCAGCACCCAAAAACCGCGGCGACTTGGTCCTTAGTCAATAATTGACGCGCTTTTTCGGCAAACAAAGGCCAGTTCGAAGCGGGATCAACCACGACTGGTTCGAGTTTTCTGCCCATAACACCGCCGCTCTTGTTAATCTCTTCGATTGTCATCAACGCTATGTCTTTGAGCGATGTTTCTGAAATGGCCATTGTTCCAGAAAGCGAATGCAGAATTCCGACCTTTATCGGTTCTTGTGCGATTCCTGAGAGGGCAGTGAGGCCGA
>JAFAXJ010000082.1 GCA_019241095.1 Verrucomicrobiota bacterium
ATTACCACGTCAGCAATATCTTCTCGGCTAGGCACGTCGTACATGACATCAAGCATGATCTTTTCAAACATTGAACGCAAAGCTCGCGCTCCGGTTCCCTTGCCGACTGCCTGTTGCGCCAAGCTTCGAAGCGCGTCTCGTGTTACCACCAGATTGACCCCTTCCATAGCAAGCAATTTGATATACTGCTTGACCATGGCGTTTCGCGTGTCGGTCAAGATCATCATCAACTCATCTTCGCTCAGAGCATCCAGAGCCGTCACAATCGGAAGTCTTCCGATGAATTCAGGAATCATCCCGAACGCGAGTAAATCCTCCGGTTCGGAATTCTTCAACGTTTCCTGAAGCTGACCCGGCGCGATTGCCTGATCAGGAGCGTGAAAGCCGAGAACCTTATTCCCAAGCCGACGTCCAATAATCTTCTCGAGCCCAACGAAAGCACCTCCGCAAACAAACAATATCTTCTCGGTATTGACCTGAATGTATTCCTGGTGTGGATGCTTTCGCCCGCCCTGGGGTGGGACATTACAAGTGCTGCCTTCCAAAATTTTGAGCAGAGCCTGCTGGACTCCTTCTCCAGAAACATCCCGAGTGATACTAACGTTATCGGTTTTCCTGCCAATTTTGTCTATTTCGTCTATGTAAACGATGCCAATCTCGGCCCGTTTAACGTCGTAATCAGCGTTTTGCAGCAGGCGGAGAATAATATTCTCCACATCTTCTCCCACATAACCAGCTTCGGTCAGGGTGGTCGCATCAGCTATACAAAAGGGCACGTCAAGAATTTTGGCTAAAGTACGCGCAAGCAGCGTCTTACCAGATCCGGTCGGCCCGACCAAAAGAATATTGCTTTTCTCAATCTCAACATCCGCATACGCATCCAGCGATAAATCCTTTCCACTGCCTGATTGCAGGATACGCTTGTAATGGTTGTGAACCGCGACCGAGAGCACCTTCTTTGCTGAGTCTTGTCCAACAACATATTGATCGAGTTGCCTTCGTATTTCAGCAGGTTTCGGAACCCGCAAAGTAGTCGTTTGCCGTTTAGAGTCCTCGCTTAGTTCCTTATCGAGAATGCCCTTGCAAACATTAATGCAGTTATCACAGATATAAACCCCTGGACCAGCTATCAGCTTACGAACCTCTGCATGGCTCTTGCCGCAAAATGAGCACATTGTCAGGTTAGAGGCACGAGCCATAACGGGTAGGAGTTGGTAGTTAGTTATGCAGGGAGGATCTGGTCTGAATTCACTGGAAATGCTTCCGGTGCTACGTCCTTCCGTGACCGCACAACCTCGTCTACCAATCCATACTCCTTCGCCTCTTCAGCCGACATCCAGTAATCTCTATCCGAATCGACGCTAACCTGTTCCGGCTTCTTGCCTGTGTGGTTAGCTAAAATTCCAATTAATCGCTTTTTCAGTTTGAACATCCACTCTACTGTCCGCTCCACATCGCTTGCCGTCCCCTGCGCGCCGCCCGACACCTGGTGGATCATAATATCCGAATTAGGTAGCGCATATCTTTTGCCTGTCGTTCCGGCTGAAAGAAGAACGGCTCCCATGCTTGCCGCAATTCCGATACAATAGGTAGCTACATCGCAGGTTACGAATTGCATGGTGTCATATATAGCCAAACCAGCTGTCACCGAACCGCCGGGAGAGTTAATATAAAGATTAATGTCGCGCTTAGGATCTTCCATCTGCAAAAAGAGCATTTGGGCGACGACCAAGTTAGCAACATAATCATCGATCGCCGTGCCGATAAATACGATTCGGTCCTTCAGTAATCGACTATAAATATCATAGCTCCGCTCTCCCCGACCCGTTTGCTCAATAACCATCGGGACAAGCAAGGAGTTCTGCGGAGTTTTCACTTCGTTAGACATATTTGATAACAGCCGCGATTAGCCGGCAACAACCTTTTCGGGACTGGTCTGGACGGTAGCATTTGAACTCAGGAAATCAAGAACCTTAGCCAATAGAAGATCCTCTTCCACCTGAGCAATCGTGCCGTTTCGATGTAGTTCGTCAACCATCTTTTCAAATGACATACGATGAGTCGCTGCTAAGACTTGGATGCGCTTATGGCGTTCCTCCTCAGTCACCTTTAATCCTTGTTTGTCAGCAATGCGCAGCAGAATGAAGTTAGCCTTCAAACGACCTTTCGCTGCCTTTGAGGCGTTTTTAATTATGTCCTTTTGATGCTCGCGTAAGGATTCTTCGCTGACTCCGCGATGTTGGTTTTCCTGCACGATTTCAGACATGATCCTCTTGGTCTCCCGCTTGACGAAAGCGTCAGGGAGTTCACACTCAACCAAAGATACAAGATGATTGATGATCTGTTCTCTTTTGAGGTTCTCGATCTGCTCTGCATTTTCTTCTTGGAGGTTTTTTCGGATTAGCCCTTTTAACGTTTGCAGGTCTATTCCGGATGAAATTTGGCCAGCGAATTTGTCATCCAGTTCGGGTAGGATGCTCGTCTTTATCGCCTTAAGCGTGAGCTCAAAATGGAGCGTTTTATTCGCGAGTGCATGGACCCCATAGTCAGCCGGAATCTCCAGGTCGAACGATCGTGAATCTTTGATCTTCATCCCTACGATCCTGCTTCCCAACCCAGGAAAAAACGTCTCCTCATCAACTTTGATCCAAAAATCGGTTCCTCCTTTCCACATCTGATGGACGTTAGGAAAAACTTCTGACACAGGCTTTCCGTCAAAAGATATCTCGTAATCTATGATCGCATAATCGCCTATTTCCAAAGCCCTCTCAGGGACATCAGAAAACGTAGCTGCTCGCTCCCGAAGTTTCTGCATTGCATCATCGACTGCGGCCTCAGATATGTCTGCCGAAGGTACTCGAACCTGAATACCTTTGTACTCCGGAAGTTCAAACTCCGGGGAAGTGACTAGAGTTGCAGTGAATCGCATTGCCTTTTCCGGCGTCAACTCTACATCGTCGACTTGAGACACTGTCAGTACATTCAGACCTTTTTCCTTTATTGCCTGTCTGGTCGTATCGCCAATCAGCCTTTTCGTTAATTCTTCCCGGATGTCCTTGCGAAACTTTGTCTCAACGACTTTGACCGGAGCCTTACCAGGCCGATAGCCGGGAATTTTCGCTGCCTTCCGAAAAGCCTCGACCACTTCATCCCATTCTTTTGAAACTTGCTCTGGCGCTATCTCTACCCGGAGCGAAGCAAGGCAATTCGGCAGGTTCTCAACTTCAATGTTCATGAAATCTTAAAGGCAAAGGCTAGTGCCGATTCTTATCCGACGCAACCGGCCCACTCAGCTTGGAGTAAGCGTTCACGCGACAATCGTTCCGGCCGGCACGCGATAATTTAGGATGCCTCAAAAGCCAATATCGTTAACCCAGCGTTCGAGCCTTCCCTGATCCACAGGGCCCACCGCAGCTAATCCCATACGCCCTGGGGAGAAACAAAGATTTGATACCCCGTGAATATCTTCCGGAGTAACCTTCAGAAATTTTCGTTGGACCTCTTCAGGATCGATTACGGCATCATAGGCCAATAAAGATTCGCCCATCCACATCACCTGATTGGTTGTGCTTTCAAGACTGAGTTCATTCTGGCCTACCGTATATTCTTGTGCTTGCCGCAGCTCTTTTTTGGTAGGCGGACGACTCCTCAGTCTTTCCAGCTCGCGATGTATAGCTTTCAACGCGCTTCGAAGCTTACCCGGCTCAAGCCCAACACAGATATGTACCAAGCCGGAATCCTCCAGCACCAGGGTACCGCTGTGAATAGAGTAGCAGAATGCAAGGCGTTCCCGAAGCTGTTGGAAGAGCCGCGAGCTCATATTCTCGCCTAATATCACGCTAAGCAATTTAAGTGCATGCCGCCGTTCATCCGCGCGGCTGATAGCATGATATCCCAAGGCGATATGTGTTTGCTCGGTTTCTCCCGTCGACACTAGAATTCGCTTGTCTCTTGAATTGCCGTTCCATGGTTGAAAGCTAGCCGCCTGTCCTCTACAAAGGTTTTGGAGTTTAACTCTGAAGTGATTTACCACCTCCTTATGACAACACTTCCCCGCCACTGTTACGACAGTGGACAACCCATTATAATTTCGGTCGATAAAATTAAGCAGGTGCTTGCGTTGAATTCTGCTGATCGACTCAGGAGATCCTGTTAATGGTCGACCCAAGGCATGCTTCGGCCACATCGCCTCGGTCAATAGTTCCTGTGAAAGCTGTCCAGGATGATCCTTGTACATCAGGATCTCTTCTCGGATTACATCCCGCTCCCGTTCGATATCCACATGCTCGAGGCGAGAGTTGACGTACATGTCACACAGGACGTCAGCGATTGTACCTAAATGCTGGGCTCCAACTCTGGCGTAAAAGCAGGTATGATCTTCAGTTGTAAAAGCATTAAGATAGCCGCCGAGCCCTTCAACCTGTTCCGTGATCTCCCGTGCGGTCCTTTTGGACGTTCCTTTGAAAAGAAGATGTTCAATAAAATGCGATATTCCGCAAAGCTCTTCTGGTTCGTGACGCCCTCCAATCCCTACCCAGATGCCCACACTC
>JAFAXJ010000322.1 GCA_019241095.1 Verrucomicrobiota bacterium
CGCAGCCCGAGAATTTCTTCGGCCTTGATCAAGTGCCGAATGTAAGCGCGAGCGAAAGTCTGACATGTTGAGCATGTGCAGCCACTCTGGATAGGACCATCATCCAGCCGATAACAATTGTTCTTCAAATTCAATGTGCCGACATTCGTAAAGGCTGTGCCGTTTCTCGCTAATCGCGTAGGAAGGACACAGTCAAACATGTCAATACCATTTGCGACCATTTCCAATATCTGCGGGGGTGTTCCGAGACCCATAGCATAGCGGGGCTTGTTTTCGGGAAGATAAGGTTCACTGTTCCTGATTGCCCTCATCATCTCCTCTTCCGGTTCTCCTACACTTACGCCTCCGACAGCGAAGCCGTCGAAGTTCAAGCTACTTAATGACCGCGCGCTTTTTTCTCGCAAATCAGAGTAGATGCTGCCTTGAACGATTCCAAAAACGAGAGCTTTATGAGCCTGTTGATCAGTCCATAATTTGCAACGTTCCGCCCAACGTAATGTTCGTTCCAAACTGTTTTCCGCGTAGGCGCGGTCGCAAGGGTAGGGGGGGCATTCATCGAAAACCATTGCGATATCAGAGTTCAAGGTGGCTTGAATCTGCATCGATAATTCGGGAGTGATAAAGCAGGGCGCCCCGTCGATGTGGCTGTTGAATTGAACACCCTCCTCAGTGATTTTGCGGAGGCGCGCTAAAGAAAATACCTGAAATCCGCCGCTGTCAGTCAGAATCGGGAAGTTCCAGCTCATGAAGCCGTGCAAACCCCCGAATCGCTTGATCACTTCGAGGCCTGGACGCAAAAACAGGTGATAAGTATTTCCTAAAATGATCTGTGCATCCAGGATCCTGAGCTCCTTCGGGTGCATTGCCTTCACCGTTGCTTGGGTGCCTACCGGCATAAAGGCGGGCGTTTCGACAGTGCCGTGTCGAGTGTACAGCCGGCCGCGCCTGGCCTTGCAATGAGAGTCGGCTCCCAAAAGCTCGAATGCTTTCATCATTGAAACGTAAGCCGTTCGAGTGCCTCACGATATTTCAGGCTGGTTCGAGCGAGAATTTCGTCTGGCAATCTGGGCCCGGGTGGAATTTTGTTCCAGCCGGATCGTTCCAAATAATCTCGCACAATCTGCTTATCAAAACTGGGCGGGCTGTCTCCTGGGGCATACTGATCTGCTGGCCAGAAACGGGAAGAATCCGGTGTCAGACATTCATCAATGAGAATGACCGATCCGTTCGCCATCCCGAACTCAAATTTTGTGTCGGCGATGATGATCCCTCTCTCGCGAGCAAAAAGGCTGCCTTGCTCATAGATCTCAAGACTGAACTCGCGAGCTTGTTCAGTCACGTGATTGCCTATCAATTTTCTGCAATCTTCCAGAGAGATATTTTGATCATGGCCGTGCTCAGATTTTGCTGCCGGTGTAAGTATCACTTCCGGTAACCTGGTTGCCTGCCGCAAATTCGCAGGCAGCTGAAATGCGCTCACCGAACCATTAACTTGATATTCTTTCCAAGCCGAACCGGCCAGATAACCACGCACTACCCATTCGATTGGCAAAGGATCAGTTTTTCGCACCAGCATAGACCGGCCCTGCAATAAACCTGTAAATCGATTTAGAGCAGGCGGGAATTCAGCTACATTGGATGTAATGAAATGGTTTGGTACTTGGATTTTCTGAAACCAGAACGCTGATAGCTGAGTTAACACTTCGCCTTTGCCCGGAATCGCGTCCGGCAGAATCACGTCGAACGCTGAAATCCGGTCAGTTGCAACAATGAGAAGGCAGTCTCCCAGGTCGAAAACTTCCCGAACTTTACCGCTTCGCAGCTTGTCAACTCCCGGCAGATCAATTGAAAGGAGCCCACTCATTTGGGCAAATGAGATAGCAGATGGATGACTTTCTTTTCGATCGCGGGCAAGGCATCTGTATGAGATTGGAAAGGAAGATCCTGCACATCCCAGAATTGTATCTGATCGAGCCATGCAGGGAAAATTTTGGCGATCATAGGATAATGCTCATTACGATCGAGCCCGATTCGAATCTCGCTTTCAGTAAGATCATTTTCCCCGAGTTGCACCCTATCGGGTCCTGTGTGCCGCAGCTCTATTTTGCGTTCCAGTAATGCTTCCGCAGTGAATGGGGAGAGAAAGCCTTCTGCTAAATGGACCGCCATGCCTCGAGAAAAAGCGCGCCAAGGCAGATTTCTTTTTTCCGCCTCAAAATTGAACAGAGCCTCGGCGAAGCGGCTTCGGTAATAATTACCGGTACAAATGAACAGAACGCGTCTTGTCACATAAGGCAATAAACTAAAACTCGGAAGGATCAAGGACGTGGGCACAAGCGTGGCGGCCGGAACGGTAGGTCATTTTAAAAAGCCAGCAGCGCCAAAGGCGCGTGACAATCATACCCTTGTTTCACAGGAAAACACGTTGATCAATCCAATGTGACGATCTGACGCTCAACTCATGTGATTTGCGTATTTTACGGAATGCCCGTTAGTTTGGGGGCAAAATGAGTTTTCAGGAGCTTGGATTGTCCGATGCGCTGGTACACGGCGTGCAGTCCTTGGGGTTTATCGATCCAACGCCCATTCAGGAACAATGTATTCCGGTCATCCTTGATGGAAAGGATCTGATCGGCTCAGCGCAAACGGGTACCGGCAAGACCGCCGCGTTCGCGCTGCC
>JAFAXJ010000417.1 GCA_019241095.1 Verrucomicrobiota bacterium
TTTATCTTTATCCCCCGAACGATCGGGAGCGGTCAAATCCAGAATTGAATCAGTCCAAGGTGCGACTGCCTAGCAATCCAGGCGATTTGAGAGACCGATTGACCTTAGTAATGGTGAACGAAGCCGCCCGTGTTCTGGAAAATGGTATTGTGGAAACGCCAGATGATGTGGATTTTGGAATGATCATGGGCACCGGTTGGGCCCCCTTTCGTGGTGGACCGCTCAAGTTTGCGGATACACTGGGAATCGGAACCATTGTAAGCCGCTTAAAGAGTCTTGCCGTGCGTCTTTCGCTTCATTTTGAACCGTGCCAATTCCTTCAGGCCATGTCTGACAAAGGCCAGCGTTTCTATCCTGAATCTGGACCCGAACCCAAGACGAGTAGCTAACCTCTGCTTCGGCGCTTGTAGATCGGTGACTGATGATGAGCAACCATATAGTTGAATCAACCCCAGCGACAGACTCTGCAGAAATCACGAATCCTGCCTTTGACGTCGCTCGACGTTGGCAGTTGCCACCGATTGAAAGAGGCAAAAGCAGTTTTGATTGCGCTCAGTTAAGAAAAGTTTTGGACGGCGATCAGCGCGAAGTGCGCGAAAAGGTGATGGAGATCATCGCTCAGTTCGAACGATTTCAAGGGACCAATATCGAAGACTATCGCGCTAAAGTCCTGCAATGGACAGAGCAGGCTGCCGCAAAAGGGATTGGCCGTACTTTCATGCTACGTTCATTGGGCGGAGAAGAAGACCTCCCGAAATTCATCGCTGCTTTCGAGACTTTCGCGTATTTCGACATAAACTTGCTCGTAAAGCTAGGCGTTCAATTTGGCTTGTTCGCTGGAAGTATCCAGAGACTCGGTACGGCACCTCACCATCAAAAATACCTTGTGAATGCAGTGGAAGCCAAGCTTCTCGGATGTTTCGCCATGACAGAAATCGGGCATGGTTCGAACGTTCAAGGTATTCAGACCGAGGCCGTTTATGAGCCGGAATCAGATTGTTTTGTCATTAACAGCCCAACATACGATTCAGGAAAAAACTACATTGGCGGTGCAGCTCGCGACGCCAGGCTTGCAACCGTATTCGCGCAACTCAAGGTAGCTGATAAGCAATATGGTGTGCACGCATTCCTAGTACCAATCAGAGATGAGAAGGGAAACGCTTGTTTCGGAGTTACGCTACAGGATAACGGACTCAAGATGGGGCTAAACGGGGTGGATAATGGTCGTATCTGGTTCCGTTCAGTACGGATCCCAAGGACCGAGATGCTGGACCGTTTCGGGCGTGTCAGCCCAGGCGGGGAGTATAACAGCCCGATCAGTAGTCAAAACGCGCGCTTCTTCGCAATGATCGGCACGTTGGTAAGCGGTAGAATCAGTGTCGCTGCAGCTGCTAATTGTGTGGCCAAATCAGCTTTGACGATAGCGGTAAGGTACGCAGCGCGACGGCGCCAGTTTGGCTCTCCCAATCGGGAGGTGCTATTGCTCGACTATCCAGCTCATCAGCGGCGGCTGATACCTTTCCTGGCCAATGTTTACGCTTCACATTTCGCGATTGCCGCGCTCGTGCAGGAAAACGAAAATGACCCGAACTCGAAAGCGGTTGAAACCTCGGCCGCGGCGATCAAAATATTCAGCACACAAAATTGTACTTTCACTATACAAGAGTGCCGTGAGGCATGTGGCGGCGAAGGATATATTGCAGCAAATCGTTTCAGTGCGTTAAGAGCAGATAGCGAAATTTTCACTACCTTCGAGGGTGATAACACCGTCCTTTTGCAACTTGTCGCCAAAAACCTGCTTAGCGCATTGAAGGACAAATTGCAGGATATGCCTCCTGCCGGGCGCGCACAGTTCTTTTTGCAACAGAAACTTGCGGAGATGCTGAGAAAACATCCTGCTTACACTTTCAACCTCACCTACGACCATCTAGTTCAAACCCGTTATCAACTCGCCTTGATTCGGATCCGTGAAACAGCGAATCTTTCGCGTTGCGCAAGGAAACTGCGCTCTCTTCTAAAATCTGGTAAGCTCGAACCATTCGCTGCATTCGTACATTTGCAACTCGAGTTAATGGAATTAGCCCGAGCTCACACTTCACGACTGATCCTGGAGCGGTTTGCAAGCAGCTTGGAAAAGGTTGGCGAACCTTCTCTGAAAAGAATCCTCAAACGGCTTTGTGACTTATATGCCCTGCATGAGATTGAGAGGAATCGAGGATGGTTCTTGGAAAACGGATTAATTTCGGCGATCAAGTCTAGAGCCGTTTCCCACGCAGTTGACCGACTCTGCCGCGATCTGAGGGCCGATGTCGTGCATCTGGTTGACGCTTTTGGGATTCCTGATGGAGTCCTTGCCGCACCTATTGCGGTTTGAACTGATGCGCTCGGAATAGCCGATAACATTCCAGAAACGCCGGGGCAAAGTCGGCAGGACGTCTTGCGATCCAGGTATCGATCAGATCAAAAGGAAAATAACCACCGGTCTCGATCTCCAGATCATCGCAACGAGGAGCAGTATGTGTGACGCCGGCAAACACAACGATAAACTCGTAGCCGTTTTGTTTGGTTGCGTTCAGCTTGCCAACTTGAGTTAGCTCTGCGGTAATTCCCATCTCTTCCCTCAATTCGCGATAAGCACAATCCTGATAGGTCTCACCCGCCGCAACATGTCCGGCGGCACTCGAGTCCCATTTCCGAGGATGAGTATCTTTTCGAAATGAGCGTTTTTGGAGAAATAATTCGTCCAATGAGTTCGTGACGAAAACGTGTATTGCACGGTGCAATAGCCGCTCCGCATGAACACTCTTCCTGTCCAACGGATAACAGGGCTTGTCTTGGGCGTCGACGACATCCAAGATCTCTTCGTCTTGGGCCAAAACCGGATCGGGCGGAGAGAGATAGTGTGTTATGCGAATCCACTGGCGCAGAGATATTTCTTCCCCTCTCGCAGATTCACTCAGACCAGCCGCGGTCAAAGCTTCTCGGATCTGCGAAGAATCTCCGTAGGACAATAGCAACTTTCTTACCTGCTTACGCCGCTCTGAAAAACCCGCCGTAATCAAACGGTCTAACAAGGTACGATCACAAGATTCAACTTGTTCGGCGGGCCGCGCTGTAAGGAGAACCACAGAGGATTGCACTTGAGGGGCTGGCAGAAAAACCGTTGGCGGTAGTGTCTTTAATCTACTTACATTCCACCTGACCTGAATCTTCAGAGTGATTGCGCCATATTCCTTGGTTCCAGGTCGAGCAACCAGACGATCCGCCAATTCCTTTTGTAAAGTAAAAATCAATTTTTCGAACGGACACGGCTCCGCCGTGAAATGAAAAAGCAATGGAGAAGAAGCATAGTAAGGTAAATTACCTACTAATTTGACGGGCTGGAGCGCAAAGGCCCTTCTGGTATCGAACTTTAGGGCGTCGCCTTCGATAATTTCCCATTGGGGTAAGTCGAAATGCTCTCTGAGGTATTTTACAAACGCTCGGTCCTTTTCGAGCAAAGTTGCCGACACCCTACGCTTAACGATTTGCGAGGTTAATGCGCCGAGGCCTGAACCGATCTCAATGACATGGTCATGAGGGCGCAAATCCAGCCTACCGACGATCCATTCAGCCACGTTACTATCATGTAAGAAATTCTGCCCCAAGGACTTACGAGGAGCGGCACCCAAATGGGCAAGGGTTGACATGATCTCTGAAATGTTCACTTATTGGCCCTTGGCGATCTTGACTTGCTGCCACGTTCTGCCCTTGAAGCAAGCCGCTTTTTCACAACTTATTCACAGCCAATCAGGTCGGAGCACAGCGTATGTATCTCACTGAAAATAACCGATTTACCTAATTATTTCGAA